>CALFEM010000297.1 GCA_937950105.1 uncultured Alphaproteobacteria bacterium
CGTGGCTCTCATCGCCGCGCTGTTCGGCTTCGGCGGCGTCGCCGGAACAGCCATGGAAGGCGCCCGCATCCTGTTCTGGGTCGCGATCATCCTGTTCGTCGTCTCGATCGTCGTGAATTTCCTGAGACGGGCCTGACGCTCGTCGCCCATCGGCGGCCGCACTTGCGACGCACGTTTCCGAGCCTGGCGCCGCAAGGTGTCGGGCTCGACTCGTAGCAGGTAAGGGGAACCGACATGAGCCGCCACGACGAGGTGCCCGCGACGATCAGATCAGGTCCGCCGGCGCGATCGCCCGCGGAGGTCCGCGGGCGCCTCATTCTTCTGTCGCTCGGTCTGCTGCTGCCGACGCTGTCGCTGGTGCCGCTCGGTGGCCTCTATCTTTGGGACAGGGGCTGGTTGCTCTGGTGGGCGCTGGCGGCGCTGTCCGCCGTCGGGTTGATCGTCTTCCTCGAGCGGCGCCTGATCTGGCCGGCGAGCCGGACCGTGCCGCCGGGAGAGGCGTTGACCCAGCAGACTCAAACCTATTCCCCGCGTGAGGAAGCCGCTTGGCGCGATGTGCTCGACATCGCGCAACGGATCGAGCCGGACAAGCTCGACTCGCAGCAGGCGGTCATCGATCTGGGCCTCTCGACGGTCGAGACCGTCGCGCGCCGACTGCATCCGGAGAAGGACGATCCGCTCTGGCAGTTCACGATGCCGGAAGCGCTCGCGATCTCGGAGCGCGTCAGCCGGCGTCTGGCCGGCTTTGTCACGACCCACATTCCGTTCGGCGACCGACTGACACTGGCGAATTTCTTCACCGTCTATCGCTGGCGCGGCGCACTTGGCGTCGCCGAGAAAGCCTATGACGTCTGGCGCATCCTGCGCCTGGCCAACCCCGTCACTGCGGCCACCAACGAAGCCCGCGAGCGCCTGTCGCGGGCCATGCTCCAGTACGGCAAGGAGCATGTCACGCGCCAGCTTGCCGCCGGATTCGTCGAGGAGGTCGGACGCGCGGCGATCGATCTCTACGGCGGAAGGCTGCGGGTCGTGGGTGCACCCTCGGTTGCCATCGGCAACGGCGCCGCGGGCACGGTGGATGGCACTTCCGGTGCCACGGCCCTCGAGGTGCTGATCCTCGCCCGATCGGCCACGGCGGGAGCGACGCTCGCCGCCGATCTCGAACAACTCGCAGGCGGCAGAGCGGCGCCTGGACTGGCAGTGCGCGTCATCGTCGGCTCGACCGAGCCTGATGCTGCCGTCGACGAAGCGGTTGCGGCGCTCGACAGCGCCGACCTCGTATTGTGGCTGATCGGAGACGAAACGGAGCGGAGCCATGCCGCGCTATCGACGTTTGCCGGTAAACTCGCCGCATCGGCCGATCGCCTGCCGCCCGTCATCGTAGCCGTTGCCGCGCAAGCCCGCGCCGCGCCGCCGCTTCCGCGACCACTCGAGGTACGCAAGACGGTGGTCGTCGATCTCGAAGCCGAGAATGGCGAAGCACGGCAGCTCGATCTGGCGGCGCTGCTGGCATCGGTCGAGCATGCCGCGCGTCGCGTTCATCACGTTCGCATGCTTCAGCGCAGCAAATCCGACGGTTCGTGGATCCTCGGCGCCCGCCAGGCGGCGTCCGCCGCCTTCAACCTCGCTCGCTCTGCCGTCCGCCGACGCGACGGCACCTCCGATACGTGAGCGTCGCAGTGTTTCGGTGTTTCGACGCTGCTCCGCGGAACCAGCGGACTATCTCCGCGTTGTGCAGCCACGAGACACCCACCCAACAACGGAGAATACACCCATGGCTCAGTCCACACCTTCGATGCGTCAGGCTGATTCGCTGGCGGGCTCGATCGCCAACGACGTCGCCGACAAGGCGTCCGAGTACGCCGGCAAGGCCGGGCAGCAGATCGACCGGGCCATGGACAGCGCCTCGCGTACCGCTCGCGACGTCGCCGATCAGACGCGTGAGGCCGGTGAGCGCGTGCAGCAGGTCGCTGGCAATTTGCGCGGCGCAGTCGACAAGTCCGTTCGCGAACAGCCTATGGCGACGCTTGCCGTTGCCGCCGCTCTCGGCTTCGTCGTCGGCGCGCTGTGGAAATCGTAAGCGCCACGCACTACGAGCCGCTCACGCGCGGCACCTGACATCACCAAGCGGGAGGGCACCCATGTTCCAAGCCATCATCAATCGCGCGCAGTCGGCGATCAACGATGCGGTCGCCAGCGCTGCAACGCGCGCACTTATGGCGGTGCCCTTCCTGCTCGCTGCCGGCTTCGGCGTGGCCGCTCTGTATCTGCGCCTTGCGCGTGAGTACGGCGCGGAGACGGCCACCATGCTCATGGCCGCACTCTGGACCGCGGTAGGTCTCGTTGTCGCTGCCATCCTGGCATCCAGACGCAACGACGATGACACGTCTGGAGCGTCGGACGCCGCCTATGAGGACAAGCGCAGCGAAACGGCGGCTTCGGGTGACACTGCTCAGCCGACGACGGGGCCAACGCTAGCCTTCTCGGGTGCCGAGAAGGATCTCCTTCTCGCGGCATTGACGAGCGCGGCCCCCATCGCCATGCCGCAGCTCGCACGCCTTCTGTTACGGAACCTCCCCCTGATAGCGGTCATCATCGCGGCGTACTTCGTTCTGACGAGGGCGCCCTCCCCAACCGCGGACGAAGTCGCAGAGCGGATGTCTGCCGCTCCCGCCGAATAGGTCTGTTCCTCGAAGTTCTTCGTCACGCATTTTCCCTCGACGACCTCACGCGGCGATCCGGCAACGGTTCGCCGTGTTTTTCATGACGCGCGCCCTTTTACGGAACTGCTTGCGAACTTTGCGCCGACGTCCGCGTTTGTTGCGGTGGGACGTCGTTGGCCAACGCGTGGCCACTGCCTCGAGGGGAGACCACTATGCCGATGGTTGCCGGAACGATCCGAGATGTAGCCGCGGCGCTCGTCATCGCTGCGCTGCTCATCGCCGCGCTCGTCCTCGGCAGCGCCATTCTGATCCCGCTTGCGCTTGCGACGATCCTGTCGTTCATCCTGGCGCCCATCGTGAAGCGCCTGGCGCGCTGGCGCATTCCGCGCGCCGTAGCCGTCATGATCGTCGTCGCGCTCGCTGTCGCCGGCTTGCTTGCCGCTTCGGCTGTGTTCAGCGCACAGCTCCTCTCGCTCACCGCCTCGCTCGCGACCTACAAGGACAACCTTGTGCAGAAGGTTCGCATGGTGACCGGATCGAATTCGGACGCGAGCATCCTGAAGCGTGCCAGCGAGTCGATCGACGTGCTCGAAAATGCGTTGAAGCACGAGATCGAGAATGGCGGAACCGGCGTGCCAGCACCGGCCACAGGCGCACCGGCAGGCGTCTCGACGACCGACGGCAAGGGCCAGCCTCAAATCGTCACGCGCAGCGATGGCGCAGGCTACGGCGCTCTCGGCACGGCCATCGAGGTAGCGGCGAAAGCCGGTCTGACGCTGCTGTTCACGATCTTCCTGCTGATCCAGTTCCGCGACCTGCGCGATCGCATCGTGCGTGTTGCCGGCGTCTACAACATGACCGCGACGACCGCTGCACTGAGCGACGCCGGCGCCCGGCTTTCGCAACTGTTCCTCTATCAGGCGCTGCTCAACAGCGGCTTCGGCATCTTCGTCGGCGTCGCTTTGTGGCTGATTGGCGTACCAAATCCGTCGCTGTGGGGCGTTGCGACGGCGGTCATGCGCTTCGTGCCTTTCATCGGTTCATTCCTCTCCGCGGTGCCGCCGATCCTGCTCGCCGCAGCAGTCGATCCCGGCTGGAGCATGGCGCTCATGACGCTTGCGTTGTTCGTCATCGGCGACGTCACCATGGGCCATTTCGTAGAGCCGCTGGTGCTCGGCAAACGCGTCGGCCTTTCGCCGTTCGCGATGGTCGCTGCCGCGAGCTTCTGGACCATGATATGGGGACCGGTCGGTCTCGTGCTGGCGGCGCCGTGGACCATGTCGCTCGTGGTGCTAGGCCAGTACATTCCGCGCCTCGAGTTCCTGAGCATCCTCCTGGGCGACACGCCGGCACTTTCGCCTGACGAGCAACTCTATCATCGCCTGCTTTCAGACGACGCGATCTCGGCCGCCGAGCAGGTGAGCCCCGACCTCGATGCCAGTTCTGCCATCGCCGTCGGCGACGGCGTTATCCTGCCGGCACTGCGGCTTGCCGCGCGTGACCATCGCCTCGGCCGCTTCGACGCGGAGCAGGTTGCCGACATGGCGGTGACGTTCAAGGGCATCGTCGATATGGTGCCGAAGCTGGCAGACGACGGAGCTGAAAGGCCATCGGGTGTCGTGCTCGCGGCGCGCGGCCCGATCGACGCAATGGCCGCACACTATGCTGCGGCAGCACTTGCGCACGCATCGGGCTGCAGCGTCACGGCACTCGACCAGACGACCGGCTTGATGGCCGTGACCAGCCTCAAGGAAACCAGCCGCACAGGTGGCCCGGACTGGATCACGATCATCACCGTCGGCGGCACCGAGCCCCGCCATCTCGATTTCCTCGTGCAACGCGCCGAGCGCGCATTCCCCAAGGCGCGCATCCTCGTTCTCGACGGTACGCAGATGGCCGACGAGACCGGCGCACCGGCGCGGCGCACCGAAGCGAACAAGCCGGTCTGGTGGACGGCGCTTGCCGATATCGGCCGCCTCATCGCGTGCGCGGCGCCGACGCGTGACGTCGTGAGCGAGAACGATCGCGGTCGCATGGAAAGCCGTGCACGCATCGCCGCCGACACGGCCTGAACAGGAGCGCGATGAAAATGCGCGATGCTCGGTGCTCGCATCTTTTCTCCTGGCGAGTTGGAACCCGGCAAGAGCAGCGACGTTATCGAGGCAAGGCGGAGGCGAGGAAGCCAATGCTCGGCGGCAGGCCGCCTTGGATAGGTAACAGGTAGCGAGGTACGACAATGGCTGGTACGGGCGACAAGATCAAAGGTTACGCCAACGAGGCGATGGGCAACATCAAGCAGGGCGTCGGCAAGCTGGTCGGGTCCGAGAAGATGCAGGTCGAGGGCAAGGCCCAGGAGATCAAGGGAGAGGCGCAGCAGACCATCGGCACCGTGAAGGACAAGGCTCACGACGCCTACGAGGGTGCCAAGGACAAGGCTTCGGACGCCTACGACAGCGCCACGCAGTCGTCCACCGCCGACAAGGCCAGCGGCTATGCCAACGAGGCCATGGGCAAGGTGAAGCAGGGCGTCGGCCGCGTTACCGGCTCGGTCGAGACAGAGGCCGAAGGTCTCGCTCAGGAGGCCAAGGGTGAGGCGCAGAAGGCGCGCGGCGACATCAAGAAGTCGGTCGGCCGCTGAACTCCCAGCCACAAACGAAGAAAGCCCCGGTCACGAGACCGGGGCTTTCGCGTTTTCAGAGTGCGACCATCAGAACTTGATGCGCGCGCCGGTCATGACCGCGTCGAAGCGGATGTCATGATCGGTGATCGTCAGCAGATCGGTGATGTCGTCAGCCCAGTAGTGGCGATACGAAACGTACAGCTCCATCGCTGCCGCATCGATATGCTGGACCACACCAACGCCGATCGTCTCGGCCGTCTCGTTGAACAGGCTCTGGTCGAAGGCGAGGAACGGGCCGGAGTTGATCGCAATGCCGTTGTCCCAGATGCGATAGTACTCGCCGTAGATCGCGGTCTGGCCGAGCGGCAGCCACTTCCGCAGGATACCACCCTTCACGTAGATGTACTTCTCGTCGAGCAGTTCCGCGACCGGGAACGGCGACTCTGTCCAATGGC
>CALFEM010000298.1 GCA_937950105.1 uncultured Alphaproteobacteria bacterium
CCATTTTTAGTTATATTGGACTTGAAGGGTATCTGTTGGATTGTGAGCTGCGAGTAACCCCGCGAACGGCAGTGGCAGCGAAGCGATCGCCTGTGTTTGCAGGAGCCTGAACATCTCGCGCCAGGCCCGCGGTCCCCATGCGCGTTGCAGCTCGGCGTAGCGGGGTTCATCATGCGAGTTGCGCGAGCGGGCGGCAAGGTGCGTGCCGAGCCGCAAACCCCAGAACGCAATCATGGCGGCAAACAGCTTCTGGCGGGACGAGGTGCCGCCATCGCTTAAAAACGGGAGCAGCGCGAAGCCGACGGCGGTCAGCGCGACACCGAAAGACCAAGTGACGTCGACATAGCCGGAGTTTCCGGTTCGACGTTCTGCGGCGAACGCCAGCGCCATGATCAGCGCGAGGCTGAGCCACTGCGCTAAAAGGATCAGGAGGAGGTCTGGCGGGCTCATCCGGCGGTCGCGTCCTTGCCAAATTTGTGATTGTTACGGACCGCGAGAACGCGCGGATCACGACTGTGATCCAAGGTTCCAGCGCTCGCGTTACGGATCTGGCGTGGGGACTTCTGCTGGAGAGGCTTGTGCGGCACGGACACGACGGCGGGAACTTCTCGCGGCAGAAAATAGCGGTGATCGGGGCGGGCATCTCGGGGCTTTCGGCCGCCTGGCTGCTGGCGCGTCGCCACGACGTTACGCTCTACGATCGCGAGTCGCGGCTCGGCGGCCACTCCAATACGTCGATTGTTCACGAGCACGCGGGCGAAGTGGCGGTCGACACCGGCTTCATAGTCTTCAACCCGCTCAACTATCCGAACCTGACGCGACTTTTCGATCATCTCGGCGTCGAGACGGCGCCGTCGGATATGTCGTTCGCCGTGTCACTCGACGGCGGGTCCCTCGAGTACGGCGGCGGTTCGCTCTCGAGCCTGTTTGCGCAGCGCCGCAATCTGGCGAGCCCACGCTTCTGGTCGATGCTGCGCGACCTGACGCGTTTCTACCGCTCGGCGCCCAAGGCGTTGCGGGCGGGCCTCGACGAAGGCACCTCGCTCGGCGAGTTCCTCGCGCGTTACGGCTATGGCGACGCCTTCACCCGCGATCATCTGCTGCCGATGGCAGGAGCCATATGGTCGTCGGCGCCGGAGACGCTCGCGTCTTATCCTGCCGCGGCGTTCATCCGGTTCTTCGAGAACCATGGCTTGCTGAAGCTTTCCGACCGGCCGCCCTGGCGCACTGTCGCCGGTGGCAGTCGGCGCTACGTCGAAAAGCTCGCGCAAGGCATCGCGAACTGTCGCACCGGCGCGCGCGTGGACAGTGTGCGTCGCGAGGGGGGGCAGGTCATCGTCACTGCGGGGGGCGAGGCGGAAGTGTTCGATCGGGTTCTGATCGCCACCCACGCCGACGAGGCGCTGGCGATACTCGCCGATCCGTCGGCGCAGGAGCGCGAATTGCTCACGCCGTTCGGCTACACCCGGAACACGGCCGTGCTGCACACCGATGCACGGCTGATGCCGCGGCGCCGGCAGGTGTGGTCGAGCTGGAATTATCTCGGCGAGCGTGCCGGCGCGCATCGTGACGTCTGCGTGACGTACTGGATGAACCGCCTGCAGCCCTTGGCGACCGCGACGGACTATTTCGTGACGCTCAATCCGGTGACGCCACCGGCTGCGGGCTCGGTCGTCGCCACGTACGAGTACGATCATCCGGTGTTCACATCGGCGGCGATGGCCGCGCAACGTCGCCTCGGCGATCTGCAGGGGCGATGCAACACGTGGTTCGCGGGGGCCTGGTTCGGCTCGGGCTTCCACGAGGACGGGCTGAGGTCCGGGCTCGACGCCGCCGAGGCCATGGGCGCGGGCGAGCGCCCCTGGGCGTGCAGCGCCGCTGCGCGTGAGGCGTGGTCGCCCGAGGAGGCGGCCGCATGATCGCAGGCTCCGCCCTCTACGCGGGTCGCGTCGTGCACGCGCGCTCGAGACCGCGGCGGCACAAGCTGTCGTATGCCTGCTTCTGGATGCTCATCGACCTCGACAACCTGGAGAGATCGGAAGAGCGTCGTGTAGGGAAAGAGTGTAGATCTCGGTG
>CALFEM010000299.1 GCA_937950105.1 uncultured Alphaproteobacteria bacterium
GCGACGGTTGCGATGCACCAGCATCCGACGTCTCGGGCGTCTTCGGTTCGGACGGAACATCGCTGCCGCCGCCGAACATGCGGGAGAAAAACCCCTTCTTGCGCTGTGGCTCGCTCACGCTGCCACCTCCGCGATCAGGCGTTCGCCGTCGTGGCCGCGGATGGTCGCCGCGACAATTCGGCCGATCGGTTGGGGACGGTTCACGCGCACCTCGACGAACTGCCCGGTGCGGCCAAGGTCCGCCCGCTCCATCAGGATGTCGACGCGCTTGCCCGTCTGCGCGGCGAGATGTCGTGTCAGTGACGCTTCGCCCCGCACGCGCAAATCGGCGGCACGCGCCTTGACGGTGGCGCGGTCGACCTGCGGCATGCGCGCGGCCGCCGTGCCCTTGCGCGGCGAATACGGAAATACGTGCAGGAACGTCAGCCCGCAGGCCTCGACGATGTCGAGAGATCGAGTGTGCATGGCGTCCGTTTCCGTCGGGAAACCGGCGATGAGGTCGGCGCCGAACACCACGTCCGGCCGCAGGCGGCGCGCCTCGTCGCAGAAGCGGATCGCGTCACTGCGGCTGTGGCGACGCTTCATGCGCTTCAGGATCATGTCGTCGCCCGATTGCAGCGACAGGTGCAGGTGCGGCATCAACCGCTCCTCCTCCGCGAGCGCGCGCATGAGTTCGTCGTCCGCCTCGACCTGATCGATGGAGGAGAGGCGCAGGCGCTTCAACTCCGGTACGTGGCGCAGCACCTGGCGCACAAGGCGGCCGAGCTTCGGTTGCCCCGGCAGATCGCTGCCGTAGGAAGTGATGTCGACGCCGGTCAGCACCACCTCGTTATAGCCGCGCTCGACGAGGCCAGCGATCTCGCGCACCACTTCACCGGCGGCGACGGAGCGCGAACGGCCGCGGCCGAACGGGATGATGCAGAAGGTGCAGCGGTGATCGCAGCCGTTCTGCACCTGCACATAGGCGCGGGCGCGACTGCCGAACCCTTCGATCATGTGGCTCGCGGTTTCCGACACGCCCATGATGTCGTTGACCGTGACGCGTGGCGTATCCGCAAGCGTGAGCGTGGCGAACGTCTTCGCTTCCATCTTCTCGGCGTTGCCGATGACGTGATCGACTTCGGCCAATGCGGCGAAGCGCTCCGGTTCGATCTGTGCCGCGCAGCCTGTGACGATGATGCGCGCGGAAGGTTGCTCGCGGCGGATGCGGCGAATGGTCTGCTGTGCCTGGCGCACCGCCTCTGCGGTAACGGCGCAGGTGTTGACGATCACCGCGTTGTCGAGGCCGGCCGCGCTGGCGTGGCGGCGCATGACCTCGCTCTCGTAGGCATTGAGGCGGCAGCCGAGCGTGACGAGGCGCGGCCCGTCGCCCTCGCGGCCGCCCGCATAGTGGTCCGCCGATGCTCCCCCGATCGCGCACGCGGGCGCGGCCGGCCCGGCGTGGGACCGGGAAGCGGCGTCGTGGCCGTCGTCGGCGTCAGCGGTTGCGAACGTCTCGTGCATCGGTCCTGTTTTCGAAATGTGTGCGGGTCGGGTCCGGCGTTTCGCGTCGCGGGCGGCGGTCAGGCCGCCGGCACCAGCCCGTCTCTCCTGAGCTGGCCCTTGAACTCGAGTTCCGCCGGTCCGGTCATCATGATGCGATCCTCGGGCGTCCATTCGATGACGAGATCGCCGCCGGGCAGCGAAACCTTCACCTTGCGCTCGGTGAGCTTCCTGCGCGCGGCGCAGACGGCGGCAGCGCAGGCGGCAGTGCCGCAGGCCCGCGTCAGTCCGGCGCCGCGCTCCCAGGTGCGCAGACGGATGTGCGTCGGCGACAGGATCTGCGCGATCGAGATGTTGGCCCGCTCGGGAAAGATCGGATGATTCTCGAGCAGCGGTCCGACACGGCCGAGATCGATCGCCTCGACATCCTCGACCCAGAAGATCGCATGCGGGTTGCCGACGTTGACGACCGACGGCGAATGCAGCACGGGCCTGTCGATCGGGCCGACCTGCAACTCGATCTGGCGGGTGTCGTGGAACGGTTCCGCCAGCGGGATGTCCTGCCAGCCGAAGCGCGGCTTGCCCATGTCGACGGTGATGGTGTCGATGCCGCCGACGCGGGCGAACAGCGCGCCCGCCGCCGTGTCGATGGTGACGTTCGCCCGCCCGGTTTCCTCGGCCAGCAGCCAGGCGACGCAGCGCGTGGCGTTACCGCAGGCCGAGACCTCCGAGCCGTCGGCGTTCAGGATGCGCATGCGCACGTCGGCGGAGCGCGAGGGCTCCAGCACGATCACCTGATCGCAGCCGATGCCGCCGGTGCGGTCGGCCAGATGCTTGGCCTCTTCGGCGGCGATGTGCACGCGCTCGCCCCGGCCATCGACGACGACGAAGTCGTTGCCGAGGCCGTTCATCTTGACGAACGGGATGGTGGTCTGGCCGGTCATGCGCCCATATATGGCGAGGACAGGTGAAAACACAATTCGCCGTTTCGCCCGTGGCGCCGGGCTGTGTCGCCGAGGGCGCAGGGGCGAAAATCGCCGGCGTCGAGCGGGCGCGACAGGGAAACAGCAGCGGAAGGTGACTGCCGCCGTGGCGCATACGGAAAGCCTGAGCAAATTGCCCTCGCCGTGGGTGGCGCGCTTCCTGTCCGGCGTCGCGGCCGGGGGGACCGTTCTCGACGTCGCGTGCGGAGGTGGCCGCAACCTGCGCGCGGCGCTGGCCGCCGGGTATCAGGTGGTCGGCATGGACCGTGTTCTCACCGGTGTCGCCGACCTCGCCGGGCACCCCGGCGTTTGGCTGGTGGCCTCCGATCTGGAGGACGGCTCGCCGTTTCCGCTGGCGGGTGAGCGATATGCGGGAGTGATCGTCACCAACTACCTGTGGCGGCCGATCCTGCCGGACATCGTCGCCGCCGTCGCCGATGATGGTCTGCTGATCTACGAGACGTTCGCGGTTGGCCAGGAGCAACTCGGGCGTCCGCAAAATCCCGATTTCCTGTTGCGGCCCCGGGAGTTGCTCGAGGCGGTGGCGGCCCGCTTGACGCCGGTTTGCTACGAGCACGGACGCCTCGGGGAACCGGAGCGACTGGTGCAGCGTATAGCCGCCGTCGGTCCGGCCCATCCCTGGCGAACGGATCCTCCGCGCCTTCCCTGACCGCACGTCGGCTCTACAGGGAGATAAATGAAAGGACCGCCAATGCCCGTATATTCCCCGTGTCGCAATTCCAGGCTGGCGGTCATCGCGCTGGCGTGGAGTGCGGTGGCTGGCCCTGCGCAAGCGGCGCAGACCGGGGCTCCGGTCGCGGAGAAGACCTCCGTCAAGGTCGAGACGGTCGCCAAAGGTCTCGAGAATCCGTGGGGCCTGCAGTTCCTGCCCGACGGCCGCATGATCGTGACCGAGCGGCCGGGCCGGATCCGCATCGTCGGCAAGGATGGCAAGCTGTCGGCGCCGGTGGCGGGCGTGCCGAAGGTGCATGCGCGCGGGCAAGGAGGCCTGCTCGACATCCGCCTCGCCCCCGACTTTTCCTCCTCCGGGACCGTCTTTTTCTCCTATGCGGAGCCGAACGGGGATGGGTCGAGCCAGACCGCGGTTGCCCGCGCCAAGCTGATGCTGGACGGAGACAAAGGCGGTTCTCTCAGCGATCTCAAGGTGATATTCCGCCAGAAGCCGGCTCAGACGACCAGCCACCACTACGGTTCGCGGATCGTGCCGGCACCGGATGGCACGCTGTTCATCACCACCGGCGACCGCGGTACGGGCGATCTCGCGCAGCAGGCCGACACGACGGTCGGCAAGGTCATACGTATCAATACGGACGGCAGTCCGGCCGCCGCCAATCCGAAGAAGCAGGGCTGGGCCCCGGAAGTCTGGTCCATCGGGCATCGCAGCGTGCAGGGCGCGGCGCTCGATGCTTCGGGTCAGCTCTGGACCGTCGAGCACGGCGCGCGGGGCGGCGACGAGCTGAACCGACCCGAGGCCGGCAGGAACTATGGCTGGCCGGTGATAACCTACGGGCGCAACTACAACTTCATGAAGATCGGCGAGGGGACGGCGAAGGCCGGGCTGGAACAGCCGGTCTACTACTGGGACCCGTCGATCGCCACATCGGGGCTGGCGATCGTCGCTGGCGACATGTTTTCGGCCTGGAAGGGCAACTTCCTGGTCGGCGGCCTGTCAGGCGCACGCATCGCCCGGCTGGTGTTGAAGGACGGCGCCGTGGTCGCGGAGGAGGTGCTGCTCGGTGACGAGGGCAAGCGCATTCGCGACATCCGCGAAGGACCTGACGGCGCCATCTATGCCCTCGTGGACGAGGACAAGGGCGAAATCTTGCGGCTCACCCCGGCGAAGTAGCTATTTGCGTTGGTGCGGCTCGAGGACCGGCTACCTGCGTCAGCCTGCGCCAGATTGCCACAATCCGTCCGATCGGCGATGATCTCCCCAAAACCAACTCAGAATTCGGGGGGAACGCATGACCGAGGTAGCAATGCAGGCAACACCTGCTCCAGCCAAGCGAAAGTCGGATTGGCCTGAGGTCAATCCGCTTTCCGCCGCCGATGTGGTCGACTCGCTGGCCGCAGGACTGTCGGACTTCCGCCGCGCGCCGAAGTTCGGCCTGTTCTTCGGCGGCATCTACGCGCTGGGCGGCCTCATCATATCCATCTTGCTGATTTTCTTCGACCTGCCGTTTCTCGTCTATCCTCTGGCCATGAGCTTCGTGCTGATCGCCCCGTTCGTGGCCACCGGGCTTTATGACGTCAGCCGCAAGCTGCTGCGCGGCGAGCCGTTGACCTGGCAGGGCGTGCTGAGTTCGGTCCGTGGCGCCAGCGGCAAGGACATGGGCTGGATGGCACTGGTCACAGCCTTCACGCTCATCATCTGGATGGACATTGCCGCGCTGCTGTTCTTCGGCTTCTTCGGCGGCCAGGGCATCGAGACGGGTGACGTTTCGGGGTTGCTGCGGCAGATCGTGACGACGCCGGAGGGGCTGCTGTTCCTCGCCATCGGCAACTTCGTCGGCGCACTGATCGCGCTGTTCGTGTTCTCCTTCTCCGCCGTCTCGTTTCCGATGCTCTATGATCGCGACGTCGACTTCGTCACCGCCATGGTGACGAGCGTACGCACCGTGGCGAAGAACTTCGGGCCGATGGTGATATGGGGCGCCATTATCGCCGGCCTGATGCTGATCTCGCTGCTGGCCGGCTTCCTGCCGCTGTTCGTCGTGCTGCCCGTGCTCGGCCACGCCACGTTCCATCTCTATCGCCGCGCCGTAGCACCGGCTGGCGTTTCGGCAAGGGCGGCATGAATGGTCCCGTCCGCTACGTCCCGCCGGTTTACCGCCCCCCGAGCGAGGCGCAATCGCTGATCCTGCCGGTGACCGACGGGTGCTCGTGGAATCGCTGCACCTTCTGCGACATGTACACCGACCCGCAGAAGCGCTTCCGGCCGCGCAGCGAGGAGGAGGTGCGCGACACGATCCGCCGGTGCGCCGAGGCGCTGGGTGACGACGTGCGCCGCATCTTCCTTGCCGACGGCGACGCGCTGACGCTCTCGACGCGCCGCCTCGTCGGCGTGCTCGAAGCGATACGCCGCGATCTGCCGTCGGTGCGGCGCGTGTCGAGCTACTGCCTGCCGCGCAACGTGCGCAACAAGAGCGTCGCCGAATTGAAGGAGCTCGCCGACCTTGGCCTGTCGATGGTCTACGTCGGCGCGGAATCGGGTGACGACGAGGTGTTGGCGCGCGTGCGCAAGGGCGAGACCTTCGAGACCACGCGCGATGCGCTGACGAAGCTCGGTGAGGCCGGCATCAAGCGCTCGGTGATGATCCTCAACGGCCTCGGCGGGCGCACGCTGTCCTGCCAGCACGCGGAGAACTCGGCGCGGTTGATGAACGCGATCCAGCCCGAGTACCTGGCGACGCTGGTGGTGAGCTTCCCGAAGGGCGAGGAGCGCTTCCGCGCCGCCTTCGACGGCTGGGAGGAGCTGAGCATCCCCGAATTGATGCGGGAGATGGAGCGGCTGATCTCGGGGCTCGAGCTGAGGCGGACCGTGTTCCGCTCCGATCATGCCTCGAACTGGCTGATCCTCAAGGGCACGCTCGGCGCCGACAAGCAGCGTCTGCTGGCGCAGTTGCGCAACGCCATCGCGGCGCCCGATGCGGCACCGCTGCGCCCGGCGTGGGCTCGCGGGCTCTAGGCCAATACGGTCACCACGTATCGGGTGTCACCCACAGCACGGCCCAGCCCTTGGCCGGCTCCAACAGACGTATCAGGTTGCGGGCGACATCGCTGCTGGTGGCGAGCGGCAGCGCGGAGAGGATGCCGGCGTCCTGGTCCGCCAGTTCGTCCGGGCAGGGCGTCTTGCTGGTGCCGGTGACCGTGACCTCGGATATGGCGAGCTTGCCGTCGGCGAGCGTGTAGCGGCCCGCGAACGTGCGGCACCCGGTCGAGCCCTCGATGCGGCCGTCCTTGAAGGTGACGACGGCGCCCGAGCCGCTGACGGTGCTGTGCAGACCCTCGTCCTTCAGGAAGCTCGTGATCTTCAGCCGCCCGCCTTCGAGCGTCGCCTCGCCGCCTCGCCTGAACACGGCGATTTCCTTTCCGGCCGCGTCGCGCAGATGCAGCATGTCGCCGTCGATGGCGTAGCGCCGCGTGGCACGGAACGCCTCGATCAGGTCGCGCTCGCGTTCCGCGGCGATGTCGAAGCAGCCGCGCCGCGTCATGCGTCCGAGCGTGATGGTCAGGGCGCCGTCGGGCCCCTCGGCATAGGTGCCGCCGTAGTGGTTGCAGGCGGTGGAGCCGGAGACTTCCCCGCCGCGGAAGGTGATGTCGCCGCCGGGCTCTGCCGGCTGGCCGAGCAGACGGGTCACCTGCCAGAAGGTCGCCAGCGGTGACTCGGCCGCCTGCACGGGCGGGATGCCTGCAGGCAGTGCCAGCAGCATCACCACTGCCGCCAGCCCCCGGATGCGCCATCGCAAGTTCGTCATGCTTCCCCCGGATGCCCGTCCGCCTTGCGTGCGCGGCGGCCCGCCTCCCGGCCCGGCAGTCCACGCATCCCGCAACGGCGTATGCGTTGGTAGCGTTGACACTTCCTCGCCGAGGGGGCAAGTCAGGCATGGTCGAAAGAGGCGTCTGCCTCGCCCGCTCTTTTCAACGGACGGTTTCCGAATGGTCCAGCTCACGCTTCCCAAGAACTCGACGGTCAAGGCCGGCAAGACCTGGAACAAGCCCGCCGGCAAAGGCGACTGGAAGGAGTTCCGCATCTACCGCTGGAACCCGGATACCGGCGAGAACCCGCGCGTCGATACCTACTTCGTCAACCAGGACGAGTGCGGACCGATGGTCCTCGACGCGCTCATCAAGATCAAGAACGAGATCGATCCGTCGCTGACCTTCCGCCGCTCGTGCCGCGAGGGCATCTGCGGCTCGTGCTCCATGAACATCGACGGCACCAACACGTTGGCCTGCCTCAAGGCGACCGAAGACGTGAAGGGTTCGGTGAAAGTCTATCCGCTGCCGCACATGAGCGTGGTCAAGGATCTCGTGCCGGACCTGACCAACTTCTATGCCCAGCACCGCTCCATCGAGCCGTGGCTGAAGACGGATACGCCAGCGCCGCCGAAGGAATGGAAGCAGAGCCGCGAGGACCGCGAGCTGCTCGACGGCCTCTACGAGTGCATCCTGTGCGCCTGCTGTTCGACCTCTTGCCCAAGCTACTGGTGGAACTCGGACCGCTACCTCGGTCCGGCGATCCTGCTGCAGGCCTATCGCTGGGTGATCGACAGTCGCGACGAGGCGACGGGTGAGCGTCTCGACAACCTCGAGGATCCATTCCGCCTCTACCGCTGCCACACCATCATGAATTGCACCAAGGCGTGCCCGAAGGGGCTGTCGCCGGCCAAGGCGATCGCCGAGCTGAAGAAGCTGACGGTCGAGCGCCGCGCCTGAGGGGCATCGCTCAGGCTGCCCACC
>CALFEM010000300.1 GCA_937950105.1 uncultured Alphaproteobacteria bacterium
CGTCGATGAAGGTGAGCGCTACAAGTTCGGCAATATTGCGGTCGAATCGACCGTGGATGGTATTGATGCCGCTGAACTCGAGCGTCTGGTCGAAACCCGCGCCGGCAACACCTACAGCGCCCGCGACGTTCAGAAGTCGATGGAAGCGATCTCCCAGCGTGTGTCCGCGGCCGGTTATCCGTTTGCCCGCGTTGTTCCGCGCGGCGACCGCAACTTCGAAAACAACACGATTGGCGTCACCTATCTCGTCGACCAGGGCGAGCGCGCCTATGTCGAACGCATCGAGATCCGTGGCAATACCCGTACGCGTGACTACGTCATCCGCCGCGAGTTCGACATTTCCGAAGGTGATGCCTTCAACCAGGAAACGATCTCGCGCGCCAAGCGTCGTCTCGAGGCTCTCGGCTACTTCACGTCGGTGAACATCTCGACCGCTCCGGGCAGCGCGTCCGACCGCGTCGTCGTCGTCGTCGACGTCGTCGATCAGCCGACCGGCTCGTTCGGTATCGGCGCCGGTTACTCGGCCGGTGGTGACGGTTTCGTCGTTGAAGCGTCGGTGGAAGAAAAGAACTTCCTCGGTCGCGGCCAGTTCATCCGCCTCGCTGTCGGTGGCGGTCTCGACGATGCGCGTACCTACAACTTCTCCTTCACCGAGCCGTATTTCCTCGGCTATCGCCTGGCCGCCGGTTTCGACCTGTTCCGCAGCCAGACGAGCAGCAACTCGGATTACGACTACGAAGAACAGGGTGTGACCTTCCGTGTCACGGCTCCGATCACCGAGGATCTGGCGACGACCGTTCGCTACACCTACAAGGAGCTGAAGTACAAGGAAGATGGCGCCTACGGTACCGACGGCCTGCCTTACACGGCCGACGACCGCATGGCCGATCCCTACATCGACCTGATGGAAGAGAGCCCGTGGAAGCAGTCGATCGTTGGTCACTCGATCGTCTACAACACGGTCGACGATCGCAACATGCCGCGCGACGGCCTGTACGCCAGCTTCACGCATGAATATGCGGGTCTGGGCGGCGACTCCGACTTCTACAAGCTCTATGGCCGTGCCCGCTACTTCCACACCCTGTCGGATGAGATGGATCTCATCGGCTCGGTTTCGGCAAGCGCCGGCCATGTTGTCTCGACGGGCGATTCGCTCAACGTCTTCGATCAGTTCCAGATCGGCGGCAAGGATCTGCGCGGCTTCGCGACCAACGGTATCGGCGGTCGGGCAGACGGCGACGCTCTCGGCGGCACGACCTACATGACGGTTTCGGCCGAAGTGAACTTCCCGATGCCGCTCTTCCCGCAGGATCTCAACATCCGCGGTGCGGTCTTCGCCGACGCCGGTACGCTGTACGGCAACAAGGTCGACACCGGTTCGTCGACGGTTGAGGGTACGGACATGAGCTGGCGTGCGTCGGTCGGTGCCGGTATCGTCTGGCTGTCGCCGTTCGGTCCGCTGCGCTTTGACTATGCCGTTCCGGTTGCCAAGGAAGACTTCGACGAAGTTCAGAACTTCCGCTTCAGCATGGCGAACCAGTTCTAAGGTCTTGCAGTCCAGAGCTGCTGGTTGAGTAACGTTCTGGAGCTTTGGCTGATGGAGCATAACCATTTCTTTCCGCCCCGCGATGGGGTGCCGCTGGCGTCGCTTGCGGCCCAGATCGGGGCGGAACTTCAACATGCGGGCGCGGGCGAGCGGGTCATCCGGTCGGTCGCGCCTGTCTACAGGGCCAAGCAGGGCGATATCTGCTATATCCTGTCCCGGCGCAGCAAGGAGGAGCTGAAGACCTGTGAGGCTTCCGCTATCCTGTGCGACAAAGCGCTTCTCTCTCTCATTCCCGATCATATTCCGGTGCTTCTGAGCGCTTCGCCAGCGACCGCGTTTGCGTTGGCGGGAGGACTTCTGCATCCGGAGGGCCTGCGTCCCGTTCCGGTGTCTCCGGCGCTGAACGGCGTTTCGCCCGCGGCGCATGTCGACGCAACGGCGCGGCTGGAAGCGGATGTGCTGGTCGAGCCGATGGCGGTGATCGGGGCGAATGTCGAGATTGGCGAAGGCAGCCGCATCGGAGCGGGCTGTGTCATCGGCGCTGGCGTGCGCATCGGCCGCGGTTGCACGATCGCGTCCGGGGCGAGTATCCAGTCGGCCCTCATCGGCAATAATGTCATCATCCACAACGGCGCCCGTATCGGTCAGGACGGCTTCGGTTATGCACCGGGTCCGCGCGGCATGCTCAAGATCGTGCAGATCGGCCGTGTCATCATCCAGGACAATGTCGAGATCGGCGCCAACACGACGATCGATCGCGGCACGATGGACGACACCGTGATCGGCGAGGGCACGAAGATCGATAATCTCGTGCAGATCGGCCACAATGTCCGCATCGGTCGCCATTGCGGCATCGTTGCCCAGGTCGGCATTGCCGGCAGCACCCGGATCGGCGACGGTGTCATGATCGGCGGTGCCTGTGGCATCAACGGTCACATCAGCATCGGCGACGGTGCGCAGATCGCAGCCATGAGCGGCGTCCTGTCAGACGTGCCACCGGGCGAACGCTATGGCGGTCTGCCGGCCCGACCGATGAAGGATTTTCTAAAAGACGTTGCTGCGGCGCTCAGCCAGTCCGAAAGCCGCAGGCATAAGGGGGGAAAGAATGACTGATCAGGCTAAGACCGAGCTCGGATCCGCCGACATCCTCGAAATCATGAAGTTGCTGCCGCATCGCTATCCGTTCCTGCTGGTGGACCGGATCGTCGAGATTGACGGCGACAATTCGGCAATCGGCATCAAGAACGTTACCGCCAACGAGCCGCATTTTACCGGCCACTTCCCGGAATCGCCGATCATGCCCGGCGTGCTTCTGGTCGAGGGCATGGCCCAGACCGCAGGCGCCATCTGCACCCGCAAGGAAGGCGGCGGCGGCAATCTCGTCTACTTCATGACGATCGACAATGCCCGTTTCCGCAAGCCGGTCGTGCCGGGCGATCGCGTCGAGTTCCACGTCTACAAGCAGAAGCAGCGCGGCAATATCTGGAAGTTCCACTGCGACGCCAAGGTCGACGGCGCGCTCGTCGCCGAGGCTGACATCGGCGCAATGATCGTGCGCAAGGACGAGAAATGAGCAAGATCGGAGAGGGCGCCGTCATCCACCCCATGGCCGTCGTCGAAGACGGCGCCGTAATCGGGGCGAATGTCAAGATCGGCCCCTTCTGTCATGTCGGTCCCAAGGTGACCCTCGGCGACGGCTGCAACCTGCTTTCGCATGTGGTGGTCATCGGCCGCACGACGATCGGTCGCAATGCGACGATCCACGCCTGCGCTGTCATCGGCGGCGATCCGCAGAGCATTCATCATGCCGGCGAAGAGACGACCCTCACCATCGGCGACAATTGCACGATGCGCGAAGGCGTGACGATGAACACCGGCACCACCGAGGGCGGCGGCAAGACGGTGGTCGGCAGCAACAACCTGTTTCTGGCCAATTCGCACGTCGCCCATGACTGCCAGCTCGGCGACAACATCATCCTGTCGAACAACGTCATGCTCGCCGGTCATGTGAAGGTCGAGGATCGCGTCATTCTCGGCGGCGGCTCGGCAGTGCACCAGTTCACGCGTATCGGCCGCCAGGCCTTTGTCGGCGGCCTGTCCGCCGTGAGCTATGACGTCATCCCCTACGGCATGCTGAACGGCAATCCGGGCGTGCTGGGTGGTCTCAACGTCGTCGGCATGACGCGTGCCGGCATGGAGCGGGCGGTCATTCACCAGGTCCGCCGCGCGTTCAAGCAGATCTTCGAGGGCGAGGCCTCGGCCCGTGTCAATGCCGCCGCCATCCGCGACGACTATCTCGATTGCCCGCCGGTTCTGGAAATCCTCGATTTCATCGCGGCCGAGAGCGACCGCGCCCTGTCGTCGCCGTTCCGCGGCAAGAGCTGACCGCCATGGCGGCGTCCGGGGCTCGCAAAGGCCGCCTGGCGATCGTCGCCGGCGGCGGCTTTTTGCCTCTTTATGTTGCCGAAGCGGCCCGGGCGGCCGGAGAGAACCCGTTCATCCTGCG
>CALFEM010000301.1 GCA_937950105.1 uncultured Alphaproteobacteria bacterium
GCGACGAGCATGTCGAGGCAGGCGAGCGCCGCCGCACCCGCGCCCGAGCCTGCGAGCTTCACCGCGCCGATGTCCTTGCCGACCAGTGACAGCGCGTTCTTCACGGCGGCGCCGACGATGATCGCGGTGCCGTGCTGATCGTCGTGAAACACGGGGATGTTCATGCGCTCGCGCAGCTTCTTCTCGACGATGAAGCACTCGGGCGCCTTGATGTCCTCGAGGTTGATACCGCCGAAGGTCGGCTCCAGCGCGGCGACGATGTCGACCAGCTTGTCGGGATCGTTCTCGGCGATCTCGATGTCGAACACGTCGATGCCGGCGAACTTCTTGAACAGGCAGCCCTTGCCCTCCATCACCGGCTTGCCGGCAAGCGGGCCGATATTGCCGAGGCCGAGCACGGCGGTGCCGTTCGTGACGACGCCGACGAGGTTCGAGCGCGAGGTGAGCGTCGCTGCTTCGGCCGGATCGTGCTGGATGGCGGTACAGGCGTAGGCGACGCCCGGCGAATACGCGAGCGACAGGTCGAGCTGGTTGGTGAGGCCCTTGGTCGGCTGCACCGAAATCTTTCCGGGCGTCGGCAACCGATGATACTCGAGTGCGGCCTGGCGCAGCTTCTCTTCCATGGTGTCCTCGCTTGCCGATCGCTTACGGCCGTCTATCGGGAATGCGTCCGCGGGGCGGCAAAATGACGGCGCTATGCGAGCAGCCGCCCCTCACCCCAACCCTCTCCCCGTAAGGACGGGGAGAGGCAGTCATCGCTACTTCTTCCGTTGTGGTGGCAGGTCGGTGCACGAGCCGTGTGCGACTTCCGCCGCCATGCCGATCGATTCACCGAGTGTCGGATGCGGATGGATGGTCTTGCCGATGTCGACCGCGTCGGCGCCCATCTCGATGGCGAGGCAGACCTCGCCGATCAGATCGCCGGCGTGCGTGCCGACGATGCCGCCGCCGACGATCCGGTGCGTCTCCTTGTCGAACAGCAGTTTGGTGAAGCCTTCGTCGCGGCCGTTGGCGATGGCGCGACCCGATGCGGCCCACGGGAACACGGCCTTCTCGACCGCGATGCCCCTGGCCTTCGCCTCGATCTCGGTGAGGCCGGCCCATGCGATCTCGGGATCGGTGTAGGCGACGGACGGAATCTGACGGGCGTCGAACACGCTCTTCTGCCCGGCCGCGACTTCGGCCGCGACGTGGCCTTCGTGCACCGCCTTGTGCGCCAGCATCGGCTGGCCGACGATGTCACCGATGGCGAAGATGTGCGCGACGTTGGTGCGCTGCTGCTTGTCGACGTCGATGAAGCCGCGATCCGTCACCGCGACCCCGGCCTTGCCAGCGTCGATGAGCTTGCCGTTCGGCGAGCGGCCGACCGCGACCAGCACGAGATCGTATATCTGCGCGCCCTGCGGCGCCTTCTCGCCTTCGAAGGTGACGTGAATGCCGTCGGCCTTCGCTTCCGCGCCGACCGTCTTCGTCTTCAGCATGAGATGATCGAAACGCGGCGCGTTCATCTTCTCCCACACCTTGACGAGATCGCGATCCGCGCCCGGCATCAGGCCGTCCAGCATTTCCACGACGTCGATGCGCGCGCCGAGCGTCGAATAAACCGTCGCCATTTCGAGGCCGATGATGCCGCCGCCGATCACCAGCATGCGCTTCGGGATCTGGCGCAGCTCCAGCGCGCCGGTCGAATCGACGACGCGTGGATCGTCCGGCATGAATGGCAGCTTCACGGATTCCGAGCCAGCGGCGATGATCGCCTTCTCGAAGCGCACGGTCTTTTTTCCAGAGCCGTCGGAGAGCGTCACCTCGACGTGATGCGGATCGAGGAAGCGGCCCGTGCCGGTGACGACCTCGACCTTGCGCGCCTTCGCCATGCCGGCGAGACCGTTGGTGAGCTTGCCGACGACCTTGTCCTTCTGATCACGTAGCGCGCCGAGGTCGATGGTCGGTGCGGCATAGGCGATGCCGTGCTTCGACAGCGCCTTCACCTCGTCCATGATCGCGGCGGTGTGCAGCAGCGCTTTCGACGGGATGCAGCCGACGTTGAGGCAGACGCCGCCGAGCACGCTCCAGCGCTCGACGAGCACGGTCTTCATGCCGAGGTCGACGGAGCGAAACGCGGCCGAGTAGCCGCCCGGTCCCGCGCCGAGCACGAGCATGTCGCAGGTGATGTCGGCGCCGCCTGCGTGTCTGGCGGCAGTGGGGGCGGGTGTGCTGCTCGTGGCTGCTGGTGGTGGCGTCGCTGCGGCGGGCGATGCGCTTGCGCTGGCGCCGGCGGCGTCGAGCGTGACGACCACGCTGCCTTCGCTCAGTCTGTCGCCGACCTTGACCTTCACCTCGACAACCTTGCCGGCGGCTGACGACGGCACCTCCATCGTCGCCTTGTCGCTTTCGAGCGTCACCAGCGGCGTATCGACCTTCACGTCGTCGCCGGGCTTCACGAGCACCTCGATCACGGGGACGTTCTTGAAGTCGCCGATGTCGGGAACCTTGATTTCGATTGCCATGTCGGGCCTCGGTTGCGGCTTGAGCCGGAGTAACCGTAGGGCGGATCAACGCAGCGCAATCCGCCGGGGAGTGGCACCGGCGCGTCGGGCAGCGCATCCGCCGGTGTCTCGAAGCGGCGGGTTATGGTGCAAGGGCACCAAACCCGTCCGGCATGTCACAGCACCAGCTGGCGCACGTCGCCGAGAATGTCGGCGAGACGCCGCGTGAAGCGTGCGGCCAGCGCGCCGTCGATGATGCGGTGATCGTAAGAGACGCACAGCGGCAGCATCAGGCGCGGCGCGAACTCCTTGCCGTTCCACACCGGCTTCATGCTCGATCGCACCACGCCGAGGATGGCGACCTCGGGCGCATTGACGATCGGCGTGAAGCTGGTGCCACCGATACCGCCGAGCGACGAGATGGAGAACGTCGCGCCCGAGATGTCGGCAGGCGTGATCTTGCCGTCGCGCATCTTCGCCGAGACGTCGCCGAGTTCCTTCGACAGCTCGATGATGCCCTTGGCGTTGACGTCCTTGATGACCGGCACGACGAGCCCGTCGGGCGTGTCGACGGCGACGCCGATGTTCCAGTATTTCTTGTAGATCAGCGCATCCTTCGCCGGATTTAGCGAGGCGTTGAACTCGGGGAACTCCTTGAGGCACGCCACCGATGCCTTCATCAGGAACGACAGCAGCGTGACGCGGTAGCCCTTCTCCTTGCCGGCCTTGTCGAGCGACTTGCGATAGTCCTCGAGTTCGGTGATGTCGGCTTCGTCGGTGTGCGTGACGTGCGGGATATTAAGCCACGCGCGATGCAGGTGCGGACCCGACAGCTTCTTCAGGCGCGACAGCGGTTTCGTCTCGATCGGGCCGAACTTCGAGAAATCCTGCGCTGGAATCTCCGGGATGCCGGAGCCGCCGCTCGCTGCGCCCGCACCCGCGGCGTTGCCGCCAAGCGCGCGCTTCACGTCGTCCTTGGTGACGCGGCCCTTGTCGCCGGTTCCGGCGATCTTGGTGAGGTCGATTTCGAGATCGCGCGCGAGGCGGCGCACGCTCGGGCTCGCGTGCACGCCGCCGAAGTCCATCGGCGCCGGGATCGAACGCGTCGTGGTCGGCTTCACATCGACATCGTCGGAAGGCGGCTTCACCTTGTCGGGCTCAGTCGATTGCGCTGGCGGCGCGGACGGGCCCGGTGTCGCGGCTTGCGGCGCCGCTGGCGTCGCGCCGGTGCCGCTGGCGATGTCCTCGAGCTTCACGATCAGCGCGCCCTCGGACACCTTGTCGCCGAGCTTGACCAGGATTTCAGCGACGCGGCCGGCCTGCGGCGACGGCACCTCCATGGTGGCCTTGTCGCTCTCGAGCGTGACCAGCGGCGCGTCGGCCTTCACCGTGTCGCCCGGCTTCACGAGGATTTCGATTACGGGCACGTTCTTGAAGTCGCCGATGTCGGGAACCTTGACGTCGATGAGGGACATTGTTGTTTCCTCGCGGGGGCGGGCTTTGGATTTTCCACTGCCGTCATCCCGGCGAAGGCCGGGACCCAGACACATGGCGGCAAGTCCACTTGTGGTTTGTCCGGGTTCCCGCCTGCGCGGGAATGATGTTGAAGTTGTTGCGATCGGACCTGCTGCTTTCAGTAGCTGGCCGACCTGGTTGGCTTGCTACGCTGTCGCAGGGTTCGGCTTGTCGGGATCGATGCCGTACTTGCGGATGGCTTCCGAAACCTTCGTCGACGGCACCTTGTTCTCGTCGGCGAGTGACTTCAGCGCGGCGACGGCGACGAAGTGACGATCGACCTCGAAGTGGTGGCGCAGCTTGCGGCGGAAGTCGGAGCGGCCGAAGCCGTCGGTGCCGAGCACGCGATACTTCGACGGAACGTAGGGGCGGATCTGCTCGGCGAACGCGCGCATGTAGTCGGTCGAGGCGATGACGGGAGCTTCGCCACGCTCGGCGAGTTTGCCGGTGACGTAGGGAACGCGCGGCTTCTCCTCCGGATGCAGCAGGTTCCAGCGTTCCACTGCCGCAGCTTCGCGCTGCAACTCGGTGAAGCTCGTCACGCTCCAGATGTCGGCCGAGATGCCGAAGTCCTTCTCCAGCAGTTCGGCGCCGGCGATCACCTCGCGCAGGATGGCGCCCGATCCCATCAGCTGCACCTTGTGGCCCTTCGCTTTCGCGTCGGCGGCCTTGAACAGGTACATGCCCTTGATGATGCCTTCCTCGGCCCCCTTCGGCATCGCCGGGTGCTCGTAGTTCTCGTTGAGCACGGTGAGATAGTAGAAGACGTCCTCCTGCTTCTCGACCATCCGCTTGAGGCCGTCATGTACGATCACGGCGACCTCGTAGGAGAACGTCGGGTCGTAGTTGATGCAGTTCGGGATGGTCGCCGAGATGATGTGGCTGTGGCCGTCCTCGTGCTGCAGCCCCTCGCCGTTGAGCGTGGTGCGCCCAGAGGTGCCGCCGACGAGAAAGCCGCGGGCGCGTGAATCGCCGGCAGCCCACGCGAGATCGCCGATGCGCTGAAAACCGAACATCGAGTAGTAGATGTAGAACGGGATCATCATGCGATCGGACACCGAATAGCTCGTTGCCGCCGCGATCCACGACGACATGGCACCGGCCTCGTTGATGCCCTCCTGCAGCATCTGCCCGCTCTTGTCCTCCTTGTAGTACATGAGCGTGTCGGCATCCTGCGGGCGGTAGAGCTGGCCGACCTGCGAGAAGATGCCGTATTGGCGGAACATGCCCTCCATGCCGAAGGTGCGGCTCTCGTCCGGCACGATAGGCACGATGCGCTCACCGAGGCTCTTGTCGCGCAGCAGCGCGTTCAACACGCGCACGAACGCCATGGTGGTCGAGATTTCGCGGCCGGCGCCGCTTGCATCGAGCTGCGCCTTGAACGTCTCGAGCGGCGGCACCACGAGGGCTTCCGATGACTTCCGCCGGCGCTGCGGCAGATATCCGCCGAGCCGCTTGCGGCACTCCCGCCATGACACGACTTCGGGTGCGTCCTCGGGCAGCCTGATGAACTCGACGTTCTTCACCTGCTCGTCGGTCAGCGGGATCGAGAAGCGGTCACGGAAAGCGATCAGACTCTCGTAGCCCATCTTCTTCTGCTGGTGCGTGATCATCTGCGCTTCACCGGCCGAGCCCATGCCGTAGCCCTTGACGGTCTTCGCAAGGATCACGTTCGGCTGGCCCTCGTGATCGACGGCGGCCTTGTAGGCGGCATAGACCTTCACTGCGTCGTGGCCGCCGCGCGTCAGTGACCAGATGCGCGCGTCCGACCAGTCGGCGACCATTGCCGCTGTTTCCGGATAGCGGCCGAAGAAGTGCTTGCGGATATAGGCGCCGTCCTTCGACTTGAAGTCCTGGTAGTCGCCGTCGACGCACTCTTCCATCAGCTGGCGCAGGCGGCCGGTGGTGTCCTTGGCGATCAGCTCGTCCCAGGTCGAACCCCAGATCACCTTGATGACGTTCCAGCCGGCGCCACGGAAATCACCCTCGAGTTCCTGGATGATCTTGCCGTTGCCGCGCACCGGACCGTCGAGCCGCTGCAGGTTGCAGTTGACGACGAAGATGAGGTTGTCGAGCTTCTCGCGGCCCGCAAGACCGATGGCGCCGAGGCTCTCCGGCTCGTCCATCTCGCCATCGCCGCAGAAGCACCAGACGTGACGGTTCGAGGTGTCGGCGATGCCGCGCCCGTGCAGATATTTCAGGAACCGCGCCTGATAGATCGCCATCAGCGGGCCGAGACCCATCGACACGGTCGGGAACTGCCAGAAGTCCGGCATCAGCCACGGATGCGGATACGACGAGATGCCCTTGCCGTCGACCTCCTGGCGGAAGTTCTTCAACTGGTCCTCGGTCAGGCGCCCTTCGAGAAAAGCGCGCGCGTAGATGCCGGGTGCCGAGTGGCCCTGCACGAAGATGAGGTCGCCGCCGTGGCCCTCGTGCGGAGCGTGCCAGAAATGCGTGAAGCCGGTGGCGTAGAGCGTCGCCGCCGACTGGAACGAGGCGATGTGTCCGCCGAGTTCGCTGCTCTCCTTGTTGGCCTTGACGACGATCGCCGCCGCATTCCAGCGGATGGCGGCGCGCACCTTGTTCTCGAGTTCGCGGTTTCCCGGATAGGGCGGCTGCTCCTCGACGGGGATGGTATTCATGTACGCCGTGTTGGCGGCGAACGGCAGCTTGGCGCCCGAGCGTCGCGCGGTGGCGACGACTTCGGAGAGGATGTCATCGGCTTCGCCGGTGCCTTCGAAGGCGATCACCGAGTTGATGGCGTCGATCCATTCGCGCCGCTCGGCGGCATCGTCCGATCTGGTCATGGAGTCCTCGTGCAGTCGCTGTTCGTCACCGGGGGGAAGGCGACGAGGGGGATGCAGGGATCATGCTGCGCGCGTTCGAGCGCAGCAATCGCATTCGCGTGTGTAGGCAGGGCGACTTGCAAATCTGAAGACGTGCAAATCAGAAAGCGTATCGCCGTTTGCTGATGTGTCGAGCGCGAGCGCTTGCCACCGCGCTCGACACGTGTCGTGTCACAACATGCCGAGCAGGCGCGGCAGCCAAAGTGTCAGCTCCGGAATGTAGGTCACCATCATCAGGAACACGAGCATGGTGAACAGCCACGGCAGCACCGCCACCGACGTCTCTGTCAGGCCCATCTTGGAGATACCGCTCGCCACATAGAGGTTGAGGCCGACCGGCGGCGTGATCATGCCGATCTCCATGTTGACGATGATGAGGATGCCGAAGTGCACGGGATCGATGCCGAGCTTGGCGGCGACCGGGAACAGGATAGGCGCCATGATCAGCGTGATCGACGACGGCTCCATGACGGTACCGGCGATCAGCAGCAGCACGTTGACGATCAGCAGGAAGCCGATCCAGCCGAGGCCCTGCGCGACGATCCAGTTGGCGATCGCCTGCGGGATGTTCTCGTGCGTCATGAGGAACGAGAACAGGATGGCGTTGGTGAAGATCGGAAGAGCGTCGTGTAGGGAAAGAGTGTAGATCTCGGTGGT
>CALFEM010000302.1 GCA_937950105.1 uncultured Alphaproteobacteria bacterium
CGGCGACCACCGAGATCTACACTCTTTCCCTACGCGACGCTCTTCCGATCTTTCTGACCGACGCCATGGCCAGGGGCGGCCCGGCCGCAAAGCGCGCGTTCGAAGCCATGATGACCATGCGCAAGCTCGACGTCGCCGCGCTCGAGAAGGCGGTGCGCGGCTGAGGGCTAACGTGCTGTCCGATCAGACGGAACCACTTTGCGGTTTCACTGATCGGATGATGCTCTAGCGGCGCGACGTGCCCGGCGTGTCGAGGTCGTGAAACGTCAAGCCCTTCCGCGCCCCGACCAGTCGACGACTCTCAGCCCCTCGATGCCGAGATTGGCGATGGCCTTGTCCGAGGTCGCGAGCGTGATACCGAGGGCGCGCGCATGCGCCGCGATCATGAGATCGAAGGCGCCGGCCGAGCGGCCGGCTCGGCGCACCGACGCTCGGATAGCCGCGTGCTGCTCGGCGGCAGTCTCATCGAACGCGTGTACCGTGACGCGGGCGAGGAAGGCGCGCACCGCCGACATCAGGGCGGGGCTCTCCGGGCGGAGGCGGGCGCCGAAAATCAGCTCGGATTGCGTTACGACTGAAACGGAAATGTCGCGAGCGCTGCTTTTGCGCATGGCGTTGACGGTCACCCGGTCGGCGCGCAACAGGCGCGAGGCGGTGTCGGTGTCGAGCAGGAAGGCTGTCATGACTTGCCCTTGCCGCTGCTCGCCTTGCTGCGCCGGGGTATTGCCGATCGTCGCGCAGGACGTTGTGATTTCGCGAACGGATCGCGGAAGTCGTCCTGCGGCTTTAGTTCTTCGCCTGTGGGCGCATCCGCCGGCAGATTGAGCGCGCGCGCCCAGGCGAAATAGTCGTCCCACGAACCATGCGGCTTCGACAGCACGACATCGCCGGACACAGGATCGCGGCGCACCTCGACCTCGTCCGTATCGAAGCGGAACTCGGCCGGCAGGCGGACCGCCTGGCTGCCGCCGCTCATGAAGACCTTGGCTCTGCTCACGTGCGCTCCTCGTGTATATATCGAACATATATACACGAGGTGGAGCTGATCGCCAAGCCGGCAGAAACTCGGCGGGCAGGGCGTCTTGTCCGCGCTACCCTTGCACGTCGCACACGGCGAAGCGGACGCCATCAAGCGGCCCGGAACAACCGCACGGCTTCGTCGGCTTCGAACAGGTAGAGCAGCGTGCGCAGGGCCTGCCCGCGCGGGCTCAACAACTTGGGGTCGGTGTCGAGAACCATCTGCGCGTCGTCGCGGGCGGCGGCGAGCAGCACGTCGAAGCCCGGCACGTTGGCGACGCGAAATTCCGGCAGTCCCGACTGGCGCGCACCCAACACTTCGCCACCGCCGCGCAGTTCGAGATCCTTCTCGGCGATGAGAAAGCCGTCCTCGGTCTCGCACATCATGTTGAGGCGCTGCTCCGCGACCTGGCCCAGCGGCGCCTTGTAGAGCAGCATGCAGAAGCTCTCGCGTGAGCCGCGCCCGACGCGACCGCGCAACTGATGCAACTGCGCGAGGCCGAAGCGCTCGGCATGCTCGATCACCATGATGTTGGCGTTCGGCACGTTGACGCCGACTTCGATGACGGTGGTGGCGACCAGCACCTTGAGCTGGTTCGACGCGAACGCCGCCATGGTCTCGTCTTTCGCTGCCGCCGACATGCCGCCGTGCAGAAGTCCGACGCAGTCGCCGAGATACTGCACGAGATGGGCGTGGCGTTCTTCCGCCGCCGCGAGATCGGCCGTCTCCGAACTCTCGATCAGCGGGCACACCCAATAGACCTGCGCCCCTTCGGCGAGTTGCGCCTTGATGCGCTCGATCAGCCGTTCGATCGTGTCGAGGGGAACGGCGCGCGTAACGACAGGTTTGCGGCCCGCGGGCTTTTCGGTGAGCCGCGACACGTCGAGATCGCCGTAGTGCGTCATGAGCAATGTGCGCGGGATCGGCGTCGCCGTCATCACCAGCACGTTGGCGCCGCCGTCGCCGCCCTTGGCCTGCAACGCCATGCGCTGATGCACACCGAAGCGATGCTGCTCGTCGATCACCGCGAAGGCGAGATCGCGGAACGTCACGTCCTCCTGGAACAGCGCGTGCGTGCCGATGAGAATGTCGATCTCACCCTCGGCGAGGCGGGCGAGGATGTCCTTCCTCGCGCGGCCCTTCTCGCGCCCCGTCAGCACGGCGATGCTGAGGCCCGCAGCGTCGGCGAGCGGCTGGATGGTCTCGACGTGCTGGCGCGCGAGCACTTCTGTCGGCGCCATCAGGCAGGCCTGCGCGCCAGCTTCCACCGCCACCGCCATGCTCATCAGCGCGACGACCGTCTTGCCGGAGCCGACGTCGCCCTGCAGCAACCGCAGCATGCGAAACGGCGCGGCGATATCGGCCTCGATTTCAGCCAGCGCGGTGCGTTGCGAGTTGGTCAGATCGAAGGGAAGCGCGGCTATGATCTTCGCACGGATGCGACCGTCACCTTTCACCGCGCGCCCGCGCTGCGCCTTCACCTGCTGGCGCACGAGGCCGAGCGCGAGCTGGCCTGCGAGCAGTTCGTCGTAGGCGAGGCGCTGCCAGTATCTCGAGCCGGGCGAGATGTCGCTGGCGTCTTCGGGCGCGTGCAGATGGCGCAGCGCCTCTGCGAACGGACCCCACTCGCGGGTTGCCAGCCAGTCGGGCTGCTGCCATTCGGGGAGGTCGGGCAATCGTTCGAGCGCTTGCCGCGAAGCTTTCACCATGACCTTGCCGGAGAGCCCGGCGGTGAGCGGATAGACCGGCTCCAGCAACGGCAACTCGCCGCGCGCGTCCTCGGCGACGATGTAGTCCGGGTGCGTCATCTGCAACGCTTCGCCGTAGCGCTCGATGCGGCCAGAAACGTAGCGCATTTCGCCCTCG
>CALFEM010000303.1 GCA_937950105.1 uncultured Alphaproteobacteria bacterium
CCTGTTCATTGCCCCAGTAGATATGGTTGTCGATCAGCGCCGAGAGCAGATTGTGGGCGGAGGTGATGGCGTGGAAATCGCCGGTGAAGTGGAGGTTGATGTCCTCCATCGGCACGACCTGCGCATAGCCGCCGCCGGCCGCGCCGCCCTTGACGCCGAAGCACGGCCCGAGCGAGGGCTCGCGCAGGCACATCATGGCCTTCTTGCCGATGCGGTTGAGGCCGTCGCCGAGGCCGACCGTGGTCGTCGTCTTGCCTTCGCCGGCGGGCGTCGGGTTGATGGCGGTGACGAGGATCAGTTTGCCGTCCTTCTTGTCCTTCTTGCTGTCGATGAAGTCGAAGGACACCTTGGCCTTGTAGGGCCCGTAGTTGAGCAGCGCGCTGCCGGGGATGTCGACCTTGGAGGCGACCTCCCCGATCGGCTTCATCTTCGCCTCGCGGGCGACCTCGATATCTGACTTCACGGCCATCAGCTTGTTCCTCCCAGCCGGTAGACCCGGCGTGTCGCGGCTCTGTTGTGGTTGCGTCAGCCCTGAGCCTTGGGCGCAACGGCGTCGAGAATGTCGCCCGGCTTCAATCCGGTCGATGCGGCAAATTCCGCAGCCGGGATTTTCTGTCCTTTGTCAGGGCGCACGCGCTTCGCCAGCACGGCGCCGCCGCTGCCGGCGGCGATGGTGATGCCGTCGCCGTCGACCGAGAGCACCTCGCCCGGCTTGCCGGAGCCGCTCGCCTTGCGTGCGTCGTAGATGTCGAACTTTGCGCCCTTGAAGGCGGCGAAGGCACCGGGGGCGGGATTGACGGCGCGGATCAGATTGTAGACCTCGTCGGCGCTCTTCGACCAGTCGATCTCGGCGAGCTGCTTCTTGAAGCGATATTCGTAGGTCGCCTTCGAGTGGTCCTGCGGGATCTTCGGCGCCTTGCCGTCACGCACCAGATCGAGGCTCTCGATCATGGCGTCGACGCCCATCGGGAACAGCTTCTTGAAGTAGACGTCGCCGAGCGTTTCGTCGGGGCCGATGTCGCACTCCTTCTGCAGGAGGATCGGGCCTTCGTCGAGGCCCTCGTCCGGCCAGAAGATGGAGAGGCCCGTGTGCGTTTTGCCAAAAGCGATTGGCCACGAGATCGCCGAGGGGCCGCGATGCAGCGGCAGCAGCGAGGGGTGATACTGGAAGGTGCCGTAGGTCGGCGCGTCGATCACCGGCTGGGGGACGAACAGCGTGACGTAGGCCATCATGCAGACGTCCGGCTTGTACGACTGCATAAGTGCCAGTGCTTCCGGCGTCTTCCACGAGGCCGGCTGATGGATGGGCAGGCCCTTCGCCGCGGCGAACTCGGCCAAGGGGTCCTTTGCCTTGCCTTCCTTGTCGGGTGCGCAGAACACCGCGACGACGTTCTCGCCGCGCTCCAGCAACTTTTCGAGGACGGCCTTGCCGAAGGCCTCCTGACCGTGGACGACGATGCGCATCGCTGGACCCTCCCGCCGGCCGCCGTTCATGCGGCGCCGCTGTTGTTTCTGGTGGTGGAGTGGACGTCGACTCGAGAGACGTTTGGAAAAGGGGCCGATGTCGCTGCACGGCCCCCGGGGACAAGGCTATTCGGCGGCCTCGCGCTTGATCAGCTCGGTGGCGCCGGCGGCGCGCAATTCGGCGGCTTCCTCGGCGCTGTAGCCGAGCACGTCCACGAGGATTTCGTCGGTATGCTCGCCGAGCAGCGGCGAGCGCGTCACCTCGACGGGGCTGTCGCTCATCTTGATCGGGCAGCCGACCGAGAGATACTTGCCGCGCGTCGGGTGATCGACCTCGACGATGGTGCCCGTCGCGCGCAGGCCCTCGTCCTCGGCGAGTTCCTTCATCGACAGGATCGGACCGACCGGAATGTCGAGCGGGTTGCAGGCCTCCATGACCTCGAACTTGGTCTTGGACATGGTCCACTGTTCGATGCGGTTGAAGATCTTGTTGAGCTTGTCGAGCCGGTGCAGCGGTTTGTCGTAGCCGGGCGCCGTCTTCCAGCCGGGTTCGCCGATGAGGTCGCACACCTTCTCCCAGACGGCCGCCTGGATGATGAAGTAGGTGTAGGCGTTGGGATCGGTCTCCCAGCCCTTGCACTTGAGGATGCGGCCCGGCTGGCCACCGCCCGAGTCGTTGCCGGCACGCGGCACGCTGTCGCCGAAGGCGATGCCCTCGCCGTACTGCGAATACTCCTTCAGCGGGCCGTGCGCGAGGCGCTGCTGGTCGCGCAGCTTGACGCGGCAGAGGTTCAGCACGCCGTCCTGCATGGGTGCGAGCACGCGCTGGCCGCGGCCGGTCTTCTCGCGCTGGAACAGCGCCGTCATGATGCCGAGCGCGAGATGCAGGCCGGTGCCGGAGTCGCCGATCTGCGCGCCCGTGACGAGCGGCAGTCCATCGCGGAAGCCGGTGGTCGAGGCGGCGCCGCCGGCGCACTGCGCGACGTTCTCATAGACCTTGCAGTCCTCGTACTTGCCGGGGCCGAAGCCCTTGACCGAGGCCATGATCATGCGCGGGTTGAGTTCCTGGATCTTCTCCCACGAGAAGCCCATGCGATCGAGCGCGCCGGGCGCAAAGTTCTCGACCAGCACGTCGCAGGTCTTGACCAGGCGCTCGAGGATCTCCTTGCCGCGCTTGTTCTTGGTGTCGATGGTGATCGAGCGCTTGTTGTGGTTGAGCATCGTGAAATAGAGGCTGTCGGCGCCCTGCACGTCGATCAACTGCTTGCGTGTGGCGTCGCCCTCGCCAGGGCGCTCGACCTTGATGACGTCGGCGCCGAACCAGCCGAGCAGCTGCGTGCACGTCGGTCCCGACTGGACGTGCGTGAAATCGAGGATCTTGATCCCGTCGAGGGCCTTGGTCATTTCCGTCCTTCCCTTTTCTTGTCGTGCTCGCGGCTCGTGGTCCGCGCGTGGTGTTTCAGAATGCGATGCGTCGATAGAGTTGCGTCACCGGGAGGGTCAGCGCGACGCTCTCCAGCGTGATGGTGTCGTTCATGAAGAAGGTTTCGAGCTGCCAGGCATTGCGGCGGCGGAACACTTCGACCTGCGGCACGTCCTGCGCGATCAGCACATACTCCTGCAACTCCGGGATCGATTTGTAGGCCGTGAACTTCTCTGCGCGATCGTTGCGCTCGGTCGAATCCGACAGCACCTCGGCAATCAGAAGCGGGCGCTCGCGCCAGTGGCGGGCGCGGTCCTGCTCGCTGCACGAGACCATCACGTCCGGGTAGTAGAAGCATTCCGCGCGATCGAGGACGACGCGCAGCTTCATGCCGTGCTCGAACGCCTGACAGCGGTCGGGCAGGTGGTTGCCAAGTGCGAGGAACAGATTGCCGGTAATGAGATTGTGGCGGTCGCTGCCGCCGACCATCGCATAGATGACGCCATCGATGAACTCGTGGCGCTCGCTCGCCGTTTCCTCGAATGACAGGTAGTCCGCGACCGACCAGCGTCTGGGGCTGCGCAGGGCGAGAGTCATGTGCCGGCCTCCTCGACTGATTGGCTGACGTTGAAAAGCGAGAAGGGCCGCCGCGAGGGCGGCCCTTCGATGTCACTTGTACATGGTCTGGTTCTTGGTGCCGGGAGCGTACTCGCGCGGGTCGACCCAGATGTTGATGACGGCGGACTTGCCGGTCCTGGCGATCGACTCGCGGCCACGCTGCAGCGCGCCGGCGATCTTGCTTGCCTCGCGCACTTCCTCGCCATAGCCGCCGAGCATTTCGGCGAACTTGCCGAACGGCACGTCGCCCAAAAGATTGCCGACGTTGCCGCGCTGCTCGCCGTACTTCGAGATCTGCCCGTAGCGGATCTGGTTCATGGCCGAGTTGTTGCCGATCACCGCGAGATACGGCACGCCGAAGCGGTTGGCCGTCTCCATGTCGAAGGCGGTCATGCCGAACGAGCCGTCGCCGTAGTAGCAGAGCACTTCCTTGTCCGGATTGGCGAGCTTCGCCGCGATGGCGAAGCCGGTGCCGACGCCGAGCGAGCCGAGCGCGCCGGGGTCCATCCACTGGCCCGGATTGCGCGGTCTGACCGCCTGCGCCGAGATGGTCACGACGTCGCCGCCATCGCCGATGTAGATGGTGTCCTCGCCAAGGAACTCGTTCAGCTCCCACGCCACGCGGAACGGATGGATCGGCGACTGATCGGACGTGAACAACGGCATCAGCTTCTGCGTCGCCGCAGCTTCGGCGTCGGTCAGCTGCTTCATCCACTGGCGGCGGAGCTGGCGCTTGGAGTTGTCGATCTTCGCCGTCGCCGCATCGAGGACCGCTTTCAGGATCGCGCCCGGATCGCCGACCAGACCGAACGTGATGTCGCGGTTCTTGCCGACGGTGCGGTAGTCCTGATCGATCTGCACCAGCGTCGGCACGTTGATGCGCTTGCCATAGCCCATGCGGAAATCGAACGGCGTGCCGACGATGACGACCACGTCCGCCTTGCCGAAGGCGAGACTGCGGGTGCGGTCGAAGTGGTGGGGATCACCGGGCGGCAGCAGGCCGCGCGAGGCACCGTTGAAGTAGCCCGGAATGTCGAGACCGCGCAGCAGGGCGATGGCTTCGTTGTGCCCGCGCGCGGCCCACACCTGCTGGCCGAACAGGATCGCCGGACGCTCGGCGCTGACGAGGGCATCGGCGAGCCGCTCGATGTCGGCGGGATCACCGATCGACTTGACCGAAGCACGATAGTGGCCGGGCTTCGGGATGACGGCCTTGTCGATGTGGATCTCGCGATCGAGCACGTCGCGCGAGATCTCGAGATACGACGGACCGTAGGCGCCGGAGAAGCTCTCGCGCGCCGCCATGGCGATCATGTCGGGAATGCGCTCGGTGGTCAGCACCTGCTCGGCGAACTTGGTGATCGGGCGCATCATCTGTGCGTGCGGCAGGTCCTGCAGCGAGCCCATCTTGTGCTGGGCGAGGCCGCCGCCGC
>CALFEM010000304.1 GCA_937950105.1 uncultured Alphaproteobacteria bacterium
CCGAGATCTACACTCTTTCCCTACACGACGCTCTTCCGATCTTGGCGGGCGACGAACGATACCGAGCAACGCGCCGCCGCTCGATAGACGGGGCCAGACCTCAGGCCTGGGCCGCCCTGCACCTTCGTGGGCACCCCGTCGCCGAACCTGTCGCCGCTGCCAGTCGTGGTCTGGCATTCCCGGATGCGGCGCCCCACGTGCGCTAAGGGCGGAAAGCGTGTTCTCCGCCTGTCCGGCGAGAGGAGGTGACGTATGAGCTGGCTACCCGACAACGACCCCAAGCCTGGTGATGCGCGGTCATGCGAGGCCATCGAGCAGGTCATCGTGCCGCGTGCCCGCGATCTCGGCGGCTTCTCCGTGCGCCGCGCGCTGCCGGCGGCCGGGCGGCAGATGGTCGGGCCGTTCATTTTCTTCGATCAGATGGGGCCTGCGGAGTTCCTGCTCGGACAGGGCATCGACGTGCGTCCGCATCCCCACATCGGACTCGCCACGGTGACGTACCTGTTCGACGGCGAGATCATGCATCGCGACAGCCTCGGCACGGCGCAGCCGATACGGCCGGGGGAGCTCAACCTGATGACCGCCGGATCGGGCATCGTGCATTCCGAGCGCACGCCCGGCAGCGAACGCGAAAAGCCGTCACGGCTGTTCGGGCTGCAACTGTGGGCGGCGCTGCCGAAGTCGCACGAGGAAGGCACGCCGCAGTTCGTGCATCACGCCCGCAGCGACCTGCCGCGCATCGAGGGCGAGGGCAAGCGCGTCAGCGTCATCATGGGTTCGCTCTACGGTCGGCGCTCCCCGGTTTCGTTTCCGCACGAGAGCTTTTATGCGGAGGCCGTGCTGGCGCCGGGTGCGGTGCTGCCGCTCGATGCCGACTACGACGAGCGGGCGATCTACGTCGTCTCCGGCGAGATCGACATTGCGGGCGATACCTTCGGCGAGGGCCGCCTGTTGATCTTCAAGCCGGGCGACCGCATCTCGGTGCTGGCGCTGTCGAACGCGCGGCTCGCACTGATCGGCGGCGAACCGATGGATGGTCCGCGCCACATCTGGTGGAACTTCGTGTCGTCGTCTGCGGATCGCATCCGTGCGGCGAAGGAGGATTGGAAGCAGCGCCGCTTCGCCGTGGTGCCGGGTGACGAAGCCGAGTTCATTCCGCTGCCGGAGTGAGCGAGAAGGAGTCGGGAGCAGGGA
>CALFEM010000305.1 GCA_937950105.1 uncultured Alphaproteobacteria bacterium
TGGGATTACCGTTTCTGCTGGCTGCGGGATGCCACCTTCACCCTGCTGGCGCTGCTGTTCATCTACCTCGTGCTGGCGGCGCAGTTCGAGAGCTTCCGCGATCCCTTCATCATCATGCTGTCGGTGCCGCTGTCGATGACGGGCGCGCTCGCCGCGCTCTGGCTGACGGGCGGCACGCTCAACGTCTACTCGCAGATCGGCCTCGTCACGCTGATCGGGCTCATCACCAAGCACGGCATCCTGATCGTCGAGTTCGCCAACCAGCGCCAGCTTGGCGGGCTCGGCCGCACCGAGGCTGTGATCGAGGCGTCGGCGCTGCGCCTCAGGCCGATTCTGATGACGACGGGAGCCATGGTGCTCGGCGCGCTGCCGCTGGCGATTGCGACGGGAGCAGGCGCAGAGGCACGCCAGCAGATCGGTTGGGTCATTGTTGGCGGCATGAGTGTCGGCACGCTGCTCACCTTGTTCGTGGTGCCGGCGATCTACAGCTACATCGGTGCCCGCCACACGGCCGTCGCGGAGGACACCGCCAGCGCCGCAGAGGCCGCGCGTGCCACCGGCGGAGCACACTGACGCCGCAATCGTCGGCAAGGTGCGGCATCTGACGCAGGTCGAAATCAGGCTGATCCGAACTGTCCGAGGGCCCGGCCGCGCCCGGCTTGCTTGCGCCAGCAACTCTGCTAGGGGTGATGGCGCCCTGGGCGGGCCATTCGATCGGACGAGACAGCAAGAGGGGGGCGGCATGCCGCAGCATGCAGCGTTCTTGACGGCACGTGTGCGCGGGGCGAGGGTGTTGGCGGCGCTCGCGGGCGCTTTCGCACTCGGCTGCTCCCTGCTACCCGGCGTGGCCAATGCCGGCAGCGAGGCGCAGGCCGCGAGCAAGCAGCCCCTCACCGTCTCCGTTCTCGTCTCGTCGCGACAGGACGTCTGCCACGATCCGGGCGACGTCGGTGCGATCCGCAAGCTGGTCGGCGAGGCGCGCGAGCAGATCAATCTCAGGGGTGGCATCGCCGGACATCCGGTCGAGGTCGAGTTCCTCGACGACAAGCGCGACAAGGCGCTGACCGCCTCGAACATCAAAAGCGTTCTCAAGAACGAGAGCGCGTTGGCTCTCATCGGCCTCTCCAATTCGAACAACGCCAAGCATGTCTTCGAGACCATCGGCAACGACATCAAGGCGGCCGCCATCCCCTTCATGTCGGATCTCTCGATCAACTCGCTGTTTGCCGAGTATCCGACGGTTTTCACCACGCGCGCCTCGCAGGACGACGAGCGGCTGCCGGTGATGCTCGAGTTTCTCAAGCAGTCGAAGGCCGAGCGCATCGCGTTCTTCGGCCTCGCCGATCAGGTTTTCAGCACCAGCCTGGGTGACGGCCTGAAGGCGGCGTTGGGCGAGAAGCTTGTTGCCGACCGCCGCTTCGCGCTGGCCGAGGACAAGCTCAATCCCGATCATGTCAAGCTTGCCTCCGAAGAGGTGAAGCAGCTCAACCCGGACATGCTCGTGGTCAGCGTCGGCAGCTCGCGAACGGCCGAGGTGATGAAGCTGCTGACGGAAGCGAGCGCGGCGCCGCCGCTGTTCCTGACCGGCCGCATCGACAGCCTGCCGCCGGAAGTCGCGAAAGCCTGGCCGAACCACATCTATCAACTGGCCTGGGACCGGCTGCCCGACATCTACAACGATCGCATGCTGCGCCGGGTCACGGCGTCGCCGCCGGCCGACTGGGTGTTCGAAGGCGCCAAGATCGCGGCGGCCCCCGGCTGGGCCAAGGGTGAATGCAAGGAGCGCGATGGAGATGCCGATCCCGAGCCGCTGTCGTCGGCCAACATGCGCGCCATCGCGCTCGGCACCCAGTACGCCGACATGCTCGGCCTGATCGCAGCGGCGGCGTCGAGCGCGCCGCCGAACAGCTCGGTGAAGGAACGCCGGGCGCATGTCGTCGATCAACTGCGCACCACCTACGCCGCCGGCCGCGGCATCTATCAGGGTGCCTTCGAGAACTGGTCGTTCCGTCCGTCGAGCCGGGCGGCCTCGCGCAATCCGTTCATCGTCCGCCAGCCGCGCGGTCTCGGGCGTACGCAGCTCGCCTCGCTGCAATTCGTGCGCCTGAAGAACGACAACCTGCGCGTCGTGCGCACGCTGTACCTCGACATCGACATGATCCGCATCTTCCGCGTCGACGACAACGAGAAGTCGTTCTTCGCCGAATTCCATCTGTCTATGAACGACGGCGGCAAGGGCGTCGCCATCGACCAGATCGAGTTCGCCAACGCGTTTCTGGATCCTCGCACCAACGACCGTCGCGTCACCGTGCGCACCCTGAGTACCGGCGAGAGCAACGCCGCCTACCCCGACGGCATCAGCATCTATCACGTCGCCGGTCAGTTCATGTTCGAGCCGACCCTCGGCGACTACCCGTTCGATACGCAGCGCTTCACCATCGACATCCGCCCGAAGCAGGGTGATGCCCCCTTCATCGTGCAGCCGCCGCCGATGGAGATGCGTGACCGCGCCGTTTTGACTGACGGCTGGGACGCCCGCGCGCAATTCGTCGGCTATGACGAGGATTTCGTGCAGACGCTCGACGCGCGCACGCACGAGAGCAGCGTCATACCGTTCTACAAGGCCAGCTTCAGCTGGCTGATGAACCGCGAGACGACGGACTATTACCTGCGCGTCGTGGTGCCGCTCGGGTTCATTCTCATCGTCGCCTATCTGTCGATTTTCATCCCGCTTTCTCACTTCGAGGCGATCGTCACGATCCAGGTGACCGCGCTGCTGTCGGCGGTGGCGCTCTACCTGTCGCTGCCCAAGCTCGACGCCGATACGACGACGCTGTCCGACCGGCTGTTCCTGTTCAACTACCTCGCGGTCAGTCTGATGATCGGCATTTCAATCCTGCGCATGAACGGGGTGGTCGCCGAGCACAAGATGCTCCGGCGGGTACTCGGCTGGGCCCATGTGGCGCTCATTCCGCTGCTGGTTCTGGCCATGGCGTACTACGTGCACAAGGCCAGTCTGGTGGCGATGTAAGTTTGCCGTAACCATGACGGCAGGGGCGGCGGCCGAGGTCACAAGGGGCGTTGTCGAGGCTCGCACGCGAGAGTAGAAATGAGGTTGTCGCACGTTTCGTGTGGCACGTCCCTCATTGCTCAGCGTCCGGTGCCCCATGCAGATCCTCGTCCCTCGTGCGGCGTTGCTCATCCCTGTGCTTGCGGCTTTGGCGCTCGTCCCGCTTGCGGGATGCGGCAAGAAGACGGAGGCGGCGAGGACGGAAATTCGCCCGGTGCGCACCGTCGTTGCCGATCCCAAACCGATCGAGGACGACCGTGAATCGATCGGTGAGATCAAACCGCGCTACGAGAGCGACATCGGCTTCCGCGTCGCCGGCAAGGTCGTGTCGCGCGCGGTGGACATCGGCGCCGCCATCAAGAAGGGCGACTTGCTGGCGCGCCTCGACGAGCAGGATTTCCAGAACAAGCTGCGCTCCGCCGAAGCCGACGTGTCCTCGGCCAATGCAGTCCTGATCGAGGCGCAGGCGACCGAGGAGCGGCAGAACCAGTTGATCGCCAAGGGCGTCACGACCCGCGCCAATGTCGATGCCGCGGTCAAGAACCGGCGCTCGGCCGAAGCCAAGCTCGAATCCGCAAAGGCTTCGCTCGATCTGGCCAAGGATCAGCTCGCCTATGCCGAACTGAAGGCCGATTTCGACGGCGTCGTCACCGCTGTCGGCGCCGAACCGGGGCAGGTCGTCAATGTCGGCCAGATGGTGGTGCGGCTGGCGCGGCCCGGGGAGGTCGATGCGGTCTTCAACATCGCCGAGTCGGCCTTCCGCGAACGCAAGAAGGGTGACGAGACCCCGCAGATCATCGTCAGCCTGTTGAGCAGTCCCTCCGTCGTCACCGAAGGCCGTGTCCGCGAGGTGGCGCCGGTGGCAGACCCGACCACACGCACGTTCCGCGTCAAGGTGAGCCTCGAGAATCCGCCCCAGGCGATGCGTTTCGGCGCTTCAGTCCTCGGCCGGCTCAAGGAGAGCACGGCACCAGTCGTCGTGCTTCCCGGCAGCGCGCTCTACGACCAGGGCGGCAAGCCGGCGGTGTGGGTCTACGAGACCGCGAGCGAGAGCGTGAAGCTCAAGCCGGTCGTGGTGGCTCGCTACGAGACGGACCGCGTGGTGCTTTCGGAGGGACTCGCCAAGGGCGATATCGTCGTCACCGCAGGCGTCAACCGGCTACGCGAAGGGCAGAAGGTGCGGTTGCTTGCGGGAGCTGCACAATGAGCAGCGGCGGCTTCAACCTTTCCGATTGGGCGCTGCGCCACAAGAGCTTCGTCGTCTATCTCATGATCGTTTCGGCGCTCGCGGGCATGTACGCCTACGACCGGCTCGGGCGCGAGGAAGACCCTCCGTTCACCATCAAGACCATGATCGTGCGCACACTGTGGCAAGGGGCGACGACCACCGAGACGCTGCAGCAGGTGACGGATCGCATCGAGAAGAAGCTCGAGGAACTCCCCTTCCTCGACTACGTGCGCAGCTACACCAAGCCCGGGGACTCGCTCGTCTACGTCAACCTCAAGGATACGACGCCGGCGAAGAAGGTTCCCGATCTCTGGTATCAGGTCAGGAAGAAGATCGGCGACATCCGTCAGCAATTGCCA
>CALFEM010000306.1 GCA_937950105.1 uncultured Alphaproteobacteria bacterium
GTTCGGTGACGACCGGCTGCTCGCGGTAAACAAGGTCACCCGTGCCGTCGAGCTCATCCAGTGGTCCGCGAAGCGGACTGTGCGTTCGTGGCGGCAATGGCCGGGCACCGCGCGCCTCGCGGATGTGATGATTGATCCAGCTGGCAAGCTGTTACTCCAGATCGACGCCGACGGCTCGTTCTTCATCCATCGTGTCGCCGATGGCGCGGTTCGCCTACGCGGTCGCATCGTGGATGACGAGATCGTCGTTTGGACCGATGACGCGCTCTACGACGCTTCTGTCGAGGGCGCACAACTCGTCAACGTCCGCCTCCCCGGTCGGTCCGGCAGCTATTCGTTCCACCAGTTCGAGCGCACGCTTCGGGTGCCCGGCCTGGCGCGGATGGTTCTGGCGGGTGAGCGGTTGCCGAAGCCGGCGGTCCAGACGCCACCAGTAGTCGACGGCAGGCTGGAGACAGCCGAGGCCGGACGCATTATCGGGAAAGCGATTGTGGATGCGCCGAATGGCGTGCGTGCAGTGCATGTGTACCAAGACGGGGTGCTGACCGATCGCATCGAGCCGGTTTCCAATCCGCGCAACGCGGAGTTCAACGTCGCCCGGCTCCCCGGGGCGCGATGGGCCACGCTACTGGCGATCGACGGCCAGGGTTTCGCAAGCCAGCCGATGGGACGCGACCTGGGTGCGCCACCCTCACTAGGCCGTATTTCGATAGTCGCGATTGGCGTCGATACCTACACTGGCCCCGGCCTAGGACGCCTTAGTGTCGCTGCTGCGGATGCCGAGGGGCTTGTGGATGCGGTCAGGAAATCGGCGAGTGCCGCCGGACGTGCCGTCGGCAAGGTCGAACCGCTCGTGAACAATCTCGTCACAAGATCGTCGGTGCTCGCTGCAGTCAATGAAGTGACAAGAAGCGCTGAACCGGGTGAGACGCTGGTCTTGTCGTTCTCCGGGCACGGCATCCGCGACGACAAGGGCCGGTTCTACCTCGCAATGCATGATACGGTACTGACCGATCTCGAGAGGACTGCGATCTCGTGGTCGGATCTCGCCGAGAGCTTCCGCAAGTTCAAGGGCCGTATCGTCGTGTTGCTCGATGCGTGCCACAGCGGCATGGCCGGGACCCAATTCTTTGCAAGCAACGACGACATCGCCAAGCAGGCACTGGCTGCGATGCCATCGCACGTGGTCTTGTTCGCGGCCTCGAAGGGCCGCGAGTTCTCCTACGAAAGCCCGAACGTCGGCGGTGGGTTGTTCAGCCTCGCTGTCGCGGACGTTATCTCAGGTCAGCGCGCGGAGCATGATCTCGACAAGAACGGCATGATCGAGATCAGCGAGCTGTTGCGCGGCGTGAAGCAAAAAGTGATTGTAGATGGGCGTGCCGTGAGAGAAGCTGTTGCGGCCAAGGAGGGGCGGACCGACGTTGGTACGCAGACACCATGGATCGCGCGGAACCTGATGGTCGGAGACTACTCGCTCTTCTGACGGGCGCGGGTGGATTGGGGCCGGCGTTCAGTGTAGTTCCCTGTTGTTTCGCGATTGTTCCCTGCACCCGCGAAAAAATTCGTAAGCGTCCAGTCCTGACACGTGGGGGTCAGGCGGAGGCGGCCGAGGCCTTCCAGTTCCAGGGCAGGAGGTCGTCGAGGCGGGCCATGGGATGGCCGCCGGCCATGCGTTCGAGCACGTCTTTCAGGTAGGCGTAGGGCTCGACGTCGTTGAGCTTGGCAGTCGTGATGAGCGTCGCGATGGCGGCCCACCGGTCGGCGCCGCCGTCCGACCCGGCGAAGAGGTGGTTCTTGCGACCGAGCGTGATCGGTCGGATTGCCCGCTCGACGGTGTTGGTGTCGAGCTCGATGCGGCCATCGTCGAGGAAGCGGCAGAGGGCATCCCACCGTGCCAGCGCATAGCGGATTCCTTCGGCCAGCCCGCTGCGCGCCGGCACGCGCCGCAGCTGGCGCTCGAGCCACGGCCGCATGGCATCGATCAGTCGCCGTGATCGCACGTTGCGAACGCGCTGCCGTTCTTCGGGTGGCTTGCCGCGGATGGACTGCTCGATGGTGTACAACGCGCCGATCCGGCGCAGCGCCTCTTCGGCAATAGGCGAGCCGGTGGTCTGATGGACCTCGTAGAACTTGCGCCGCGTGTGCGCCCAGCAGGCCGCCAGCGCGATGGTACCGCCCGCCGTCAGTTGCTCGAAGCCGGCGTAGCCGTCGTGCTGGAAGCACGCCTCCGGCATGACCTGCAGGATGCCCTTGAAGTCCTTGAGATGGGCCGCCGGCCGTTCGGCTCTGCGGTCGGGGCTGTAGTAGTAGACCGCCGCCGGCGGATCGGTCCCGCCCCACGGGCGATCATCCCTCGCATAGACCCACAGCCGCCCGGTTCGCGAGATCGGAAGAGCGTCGTGTAGGGAAAGAGTGTAGATCTCGGTGGTC
>CALFEM010000307.1 GCA_937950105.1 uncultured Alphaproteobacteria bacterium
CTCGGCCGCGACCACCGAACCAGCATCGAGACCGAACGAGGCATCCTCGGCGAGCGGCTTGACGATGTAGCGCTCACCCTTGCGAGTCGGGCTGCCGGCCTCGATCGTCTCCGGCACCGCGAGACCGCACGCGGCCAGCGCCCGCTTGGTCGCCACCTTGTCGGTCGTCAACGCCAGCTCCAGCGACGGCGAGCCGGTGAACGTCAATCCGTAGTGTTCCATGACGGCGGCAGGCAGATGCAGCAGGCGTCCATCCCCGAGCAGCGCCTCGACCATGTTGAAGACGAGCGCACTGCGCGGCACTCGCGCCAGCGGCGACAGATCAAGCCCGAGCGCGACGATCTCGACCTCATGTCCGAGTCGCTGCAGCGCCGCCGCAATCTCTTCGACCTGTTGCAGGGTGTCGCGCTCGTCCGGCCGGGTAGCGTCCAGCGCGCCATGCACGATCACGGCTGGACGCAACCCCGTCGCGGTCATGACGTCACCGGCTTTGCCCTGGCGCGACGCTTCGGCTTCGGCGGCGCATCGCGCGCGGCCTTCTCCTCCATGCCGTAGCGGCGCGCGGCGCTGGCGATGATGTCGCCCATCAGGGTGTCGTAGGCGACGCCTTCCAGCGTCGCCAGGATCGGCAGATCGGAGTGCGACGGATGCAGCCCCGCGATCGGGTTCACTTCGAGGAACACCGGCTCGCCGCTCGCGTCGGATCGGAAATCATGGCGTGCGGCATCGCGGCAGTCGAGCGCGCGATGTGCGGCGAGCGCTCGCTCGGCAGCGCGCCTGGCTTCGGCGTCATCGGCGCGGCGATAGTCCACGAGGCGCTCGCATTCTTCCTTGTTGGTGTACGAGTAGACCCCGGCATCGGCGCCCGCTGATACGAGCAGCACGATCTCCATGACGCCGACGACGCGGGCCTCCGCGCCCGTGCCGACGATGCCGACGGTGAACTCGCGCCCGGGCAGATAGCTTTCGACCAGCGCAGGTTGCCTGTAGCGCGACAGGATGCCCTCGGCCGCCTCGCGCAGCGCATCAGCATCACTCACCATCGACGCCTTCTCGCAGCCTTTGCCGGTTCCCTCGGCGAGCGGCTTCACGAACGCCGGATAGTGCGTCCAGCCGGAGATGTCCTGGCGTGAGCGCTCGTAGACCAGAAACGGCGCGGTCGGGATGCCGGCATCGCGGACGATGCGCTTGGCCACCGCCTTGTCGAGCGTCACCGCCATGGTCAGCGGATCGGAGAACACGTAGGGCTGCTCGAACAGCTCGCACAGCGCCGGCACCTGCGCCTCGCGCGAACGCCCGCGCAGCCCCTCCGCGATCGAGAACACGAGATCGAAGCGCTCGCCCGCAACGAAGCGCCGCGCCAGCTCGCGGCCATGGCCGACGCGCTCGACGGAATGACCGAGGCGGCTCAACGCCGCCTCGATCGCCGCGATGGTCTCGACGGAGTCGAACTCTGCGGTTTCTTCCTCGCCGTAACCCAAGGCGCGATAGTCGTCGCGCAGGTCGAACACGAAGCCGATGCGCATGTCACGGCACCCTACGCGGCGTCACGCCTTGGCCTTCGCGGCCTTGCCGCGGCTGGCGCCCGCCTTGCCGCCCGGATCGCGATAGCGATAGGTCTTGCCCTCGAAGTTGCGCAGCACGACGTCCTCGCCATCGCGACCGACCAGATAATCCGGCACGACCGGGATCTTGCCGCCGCCGCCCGGCGCGTCGATGACGTAGTGCGGCACGGCGTAGCCCGTGGTGTGGCCGCGCAACCCCTCGATGATCTCGAGGCCCTTCTCCACGGGAGTACGGAAGTGCGACGAGCCGGTGATCGGATCGCACTGGTAGAGGTAGTACGGCTTGACGCGGCGCTTCAGCAGCCCGTGGTAGAGCGACTTCATCGTCTCCACCTCGTCGTTGATGCCCTTCAGCAGCACCGTCTGGCTGCCGAGCGGAATGCCCGAGTCGGCGAGGCGCGCGGTCGACTCGGTCACCTCCTTGGTCAGCTCGGACGGATGCGTGAAGTGGATGCTCATCCACAGCGGGTGCATCTTCTTGAGAATGCGCGTCAGGTTCTTGGTGACGCGCATCGGCAGCACCACCGGCACCTTGGTGCCGATGCGCAGGAACTCGACGTGCGGGATCGCACGCAACCGCGTCAGGAGGTATTCGAGCGGCTCGTCGGCGAGCGTGAGCGGATCGCCGCCCGACAGCAGCACGTCACGGATCTCGGTATGCGCCTCGATGTACTGGAGCGCCTTCTCCCACTGGCTCTTGGAGAACGAGTATTCGCCGCCGACCGCGCCGACCATGCGCGAACGCGTGCAGTAGCGGCAGTAGGTCGAGCAGGTTCCCGTCACCAGGAACAGCACACGGTCGGGATAGCGGTGCACGAGGCCCGGCACGGCCGAATCGTGGTCCTCGCCGAGCGGATCGTCGGCCTCGCCTAGCGTCTGGATGTATTCGGTGCCGACCGGGATGTGCGTGCGCCGCAACGGATCGTCCGCGTCGTGGCGGCTCATCAGGCTGGCGTAATAGGGCGTGATGCCGACCGGCAGCGAGCCCTTGTGGCGCTGGATGGCGTCACGCTCCTCGTCCGACAGGATGAACAGCCGCTCCAGCTCGGCGAGCGTGCGGATGCGCTTGCGGAACTGCCAGCGCCAGTCGTCCCATTCGGCGGGCGTGGCGTCGGGAAAATACTTCCGCGCGAAGGCGCGGGTCTGCGCGCCGATCGGGAAACGCGGCGGCGACGGGATACGCGGAACCTCGATGCGGGGCAGAACCGCCTCGCCGGGTGCGTCGATATTGAGGGTGAGAGGAAGTGTCGTCTGTGTCGCCTCGCAGCGACTTGGAGGCTCAGCGGTCTCCTGCGGCAGCAGCTTCATCTGCCCTGTCTCCGTGTTCCGGTCATCCGCCGCGCGACTAGCCGCCGTTCTGAGATCGAACCGAAACGGGCGTGATATTCGTGCGTCGATTTTGTTTTGCAAGTGGCACGCAGAGCTTTGCGCAATCAAATATCTTTACGCCGCGACCGCCGAGCCCTGAATGCAACAAGCCGGAGACAAGCCCACCTGACGGCCGCCGATCGGCGCGCCTGGCTCGGCTCAGACTCCCTCAGCTCGGACACTTCATCGATTCGCAGCATTGATCCAGCTCCATTGCGCGCACCCGGGAAGGCACGCACAGAGCAACGACGGCCAGGCCGGCTGGTTCCGGACGGTGGCGGGCATCAACCGGTCTGGCGCACCAGCGTGGCGATATAGAAGCCGTCGGTGCCGTGCGAGGCGGGCGTCAACAGCAGCCCGTCGCTGCGGCCATCGGCGGAGACGGGCGGCTCGCCGGGCAAGCTGGCACGCCAGGCATCGGCGTAGGGGCGCACCGTGAAGTCGGCATTGAACTTCAGAAAATTCTCGATGCGGTCGCGGTTCTCGGCCGGCAACACCGAGCAGGTGACATAGACGATCCGGCCGCCGGGCTTCACCATCAGGCCGGCGAGCTGCAGAACCTCGGCCTGCTCCTTCTGGCGCTGATGCA
>CALFEM010000308.1 GCA_937950105.1 uncultured Alphaproteobacteria bacterium
GGCCAGGACCATTTCCTCCTCGAACATCGGTTCGGCCACCAGATCGGGATGCACGTGCATCTCGAGCGCGCGCTCGATTTTCTTCCAGCTCTCGATATTGGGCTTGGCCTCCTGCTCGATGAAGCGTCGGGCGACGGCCTCGACCGTGCTGGAAAGCCTGATGACGAGCGCGTCGTCGCGGCTCTTGCGGGCGTCCGTGCCGACGATCGACTTTTCCAGAACCTCGATCGCCGCCTCGCGGGCCTTCTTGACCCCCAGGACCGGATAGGTGCCGAGCGTGATCCGGCGCTGCGTGCCCCGGAGCGGGCGCCCGGTCTTGGGGCTAAGCCCGCCCTCGCCGCGGACCTTGTAGAGCACCGACCAGCTCATGACGCCGCCCGCCGTGACGCGCAGCATGAGCCCCGGGACGACGGTGTCGCCCAGCTCGATGCGACCTTCGGCCGGCGGCTTCATCCGCTCCAAGGCCGCTTCCGTGAAGTACTTTTTCATGCACGTTTTCCTCGCATCGCCCGAAGCATGCACCGGCCATGCCAAAGAAACCTCTAAGCCGGGTAGCCACGGGGTAGCGAAACGCGCGATCATCGTTGAAACACGGCGATATTCGGTGATTTTGCCGGTGAGGGTCCGGGAATGCCGAGCCCCGCCATGGCCTTACCCGTTCTAACGGGTTCTTCTTGACCAGCGCCCTGTTGGTAAGGGAGAGGTCGAGAGTTCAATCCTCTCTCGCAGCACCATCTGCCCTAGCGGAAAGCGCCGTCTGCCCCGTTTAGCCGATCGACCACGGATGACCATTCGCCGGGGCTGCAACAAGGTTGTCCTGGTTGAGGAGGTAAATCGGGCTACCGTTGCTCTCCTCCTCGCCCAACCTCTGTACGTTCGCGCGGGGCACGCGATCCACGACGATGCTGCGTAGCCCGTCCTTCACCAGTTTCTCATGCCATCGACTGGAGCGGACTTTGGGATTGGACTTGGCCGCCTGCAGTATCTTCAGTGTGGGCTCGAGATTCAGGCGATAGCGCGCGCGCAAACTCTCGACGAAGTTTTCGTCGACCTTGGCCGCATCCGCGACTTCTCTCGGAGCAAGCTTGAGTTCGGTCAGCATCCTGTCGAAATCCCGAATGCGAAACACAGCCGCAATGATCGATTTCGACGGCAGCAGTTGGTCTTGATGACCGCGCCCCATCATAATGAAATTGATGACGTTGACCGTGTTGATCAGCCGCCTGAAGGAGGTTGGTCGACATTTCAGGACGTTGTCGATAGCTACGCGTCCGAGAGCGTCGTCCCTATGCACGACCCCCGCCATTTGAGCTGCTGACACCTCCCTCGCAATGGTGGCGGCACCCAAGTCGAAGTTGGCCGCGACGACAGCCGCAGCGGGGCAAAAGAACAGGGGCTCCCCCAGGATCGTTCTCTCGCCTCGCTCGAGCCGGACGTCGCAATGATCGGTGGGCTTTATGACCCATTCAAATTCCGGCATGATCCCCGTCGGCGCAAAGAGCACAATCTGAAACTTATACAAGTCCCTTTGCGTAACGTCTAGTGGGTAGCACTCGACACCACACACCACGCTCACAGGCCGGGCGTGCGCCTGACGACCGCGCGCTATTCCGCGAAGCTTGTGAGATCGGGTCGCACTTCTGTATCTCCCTCCGATCGAGTTCAGACACTTCATGCGGGCGAGCCGCAGGCCTGGATCGGTCGAAACATCAAAAAGCTGCGGCCGGCATTTGTTTGCATGATCGGATCGCCATCGCGCGGTCCGCGCGACAATAGCGAGGGTCAGTATCAGATTCTGCAGTCGATGAATTCTTGCTTCCATGCCAGAAGAGAAATTCGCTCCGATTCAAGGATCCGGATTTCTCCCTGAGAATGGAGCAAGACGATGAACGAAATCACCCGCACTCTCGTGAAGCAGGCCGACATGAGCGACCTGCCGGGCCTCAAGGCGTTGCTGAAGGAACGCGCCCGGGAATGCGGCGATCTCGCCGCCTACGACGACGATTACGCCAGCAAACACCTGATCAACCTGCTGATGAACGGAACCAGCTTCATCGCCTACGTCGGCGAAGAACCCGCTGGTGCGGTGATGTGCAGCCGCACGGACCAAGCCTACAAGCCGTCGAACGATCTGCAGACCGAGCACTTCTTCGTGGCACGGAGGTGGCGCGGCTCCGAGGTCGGCGAGAAACTGCTCCTCGCCGCGGAAACGCACTCCGAGCGTCACAACATCTTTCTGTTCGTGAACTACCTCGATTGGGACGAGAGCAAAAAGGGTGAACCTCGCGCATTGCCGGCGATGCAGCGGCTCTATCGCCGACGGACTTACCACTTCGTGGGAGTCACCTACGTTCGCCGCCCAAAGAAAAAGCCGGACGACGGCGGTTCGAAATAAACCAAAGCTCGTTCCCGAGTATCTGCAAACGGGCCCCGCTTCGCGGGGCCTTTTTTTGCGGCACAGGTGGCCGGTAGTCCCCGGCTCAATTCGCGTCGGAGGGCCGTGTCAGGTCGACGGCGCGAACAAGAGCCTGGCAGACGCGCCAGATGCAGCCCGTCGACAGGAACAGCTCGCTCTGCACGTTGTGCTCGTTGACCTGCACGATGTAGCCGTTGGCGACGACGTTGACGGCGACGCTGAGGGCGCGCGTCACGATCTGGCTGCCCTGCGCGCGATAGACCGACTCGACCAGCTTGCGCGCCATTTCGGCGAGTTCCTCGGTCGTCAGCTCCATCAGCAGTGTGCTGGAGCGGGCCTCGTTGAAGGCGAACACCATCTCGAAGCGAACCCGGCTCGCCCCGTGGACGTGCACGCTGAGCTGCTGCACGGCCTTGTGCTGCGGAAACAAGAAAGCGCGGTCGTCGAGGTCGACCTTGATGACGACGTCGGTGCCATGGCGCGGTACCGCGACCGAAACCTGAGTGACATTGGCAACGCTCGACATTCGACGGCTCCTCAAGCGCAGGGGAGCACCGCGCGGGCACGGGTGCTCAAATCAGCCGACAGACTGGGCGAAGCGGCGGAAGCGGTCAACCTCGGGCCGGCACGTCGGCGAGGGCAGGCGTGGCCACGCCCTCCGCCTCCGCGTCCCGGCGCACCCAGGTCGACTCCGAGCGCACCACCTCGTGCGCGGCCCACGCCGCGAAGTCCTCGCGCGACGCGAGCCCCGTCTCGTTGCGGCCCCTGCCGGCGACAGCGCGCCAGATGATGCGGGCATCCGTGCCGCTGGCGTCCACGTCGACGATACGGCGCACCGACCAGTCCGGACCGAACGCTCCATTCGAGTAGTAGCCCCCTAGCTGGATCGCCTCGGGGTCGAGCCGTCGCTGATCGGCGGCTTCGCGGGTGAGTTGCATCAGCCGCACGAAGTCGGCCTCGTCGATGTCGATGAAGGTGCCGATGCGGGCGAGCGCGGCGGTGAAATCGGCGTGCGTCATGTCGCGGCTCGCCGCGCTGGCCGGCGGCGAGGGCACGGCGCGCCGGAATGCCGCCGGATAGCGCCGCCACGCGAACGCGGCGTTGATGGCGACAGCCAGCGCCACCATGATGACCGCATTGAGCAGCACCGGCGTCAGCACGAACTGATAGCCGAGGGCGTGCACCTCGGCGCCGCCGATGACCGCGCTCAGGGCCGTCGCGCCACCCGGCGGATGCAGCGCCCGCAGGTAGTGCATCACGCCGATGGAAAGCCCGACGGCAAGGGCGGCCGCTGTCACCGTCTCCGGCACCAGCTTCGCAACCGTGACGCCGATCACCGCCGATACGCCATGCCCGACCAGAACCGCCCACGGCTGCGAAAGAGCGCCGTGCGGTATCGCGAACAGCAGCACGGCGGAGGCGCCCATGGACGCCACGACAAGGGCCGCACCGACATCGCCGACGAGACCGCGTTCGAGGGCGAACAGCAGGTAGATGGCAGCGACGCCGCCGGCCGCCGAAATCAGGCGCTCGGCATGGCTCACCGGGATGTTCTCGATGCCGACGAGGCGCGCCAGCGTGGCCAGGCGCGATTTCACGCCATCCTGCGCCTTGTCCTGTTGGCTCGACCGCACCCCGCGCCCTCCTGAAGCCTATCAGGCAAATCGGAATTTGCCCCGGAGAGGTGCCACGCCGGAGCGCCGAGGCCAACGCGACGTTTCGCCCGGCCCTTGGCGTCAAGGGCCCGGATGGCCGCCGACGAACCGGCGGCGCTCCCGGAATGTCGCTTGCGCGAGGTAATCGTTGGCGGCCCGCACTCGCGGAGTGCGTGCCAGCTCGGCCGGTGCCACCAGCCAGTAGGCGCGGGTAAAGCGCACGCGCGGCAGCACACGAACGAAGCGGCCGTCACCTGCGACCGCGTAGTCGTGCAGCAGCGACACGCCCATGCCGCTCGCCACCGCCTCCATCTGCCCGAGCACGCTCGCGCACTGGAACTCGTACACATCCGCGAGCCCGAGCTCGGCGCGGAAATCGAGCGTCCGCGCATAGAGCAGATCGGTGACGTAGGTGACGTGGCGATGGCGGGCGAGGTCCTTCGCCGTCCTGAGCGGTGGCGCGTTCGCCAGATAGTCCGGGCTCGCGTAGAGCGACAGCGTGTAGTCGGTCAGCTTGCGAATGCTGAGACGCCCTTCGGTCGGCCGGCCGATCGCGACGGCGAGATCGACCTCGCGGCGGGCGAGCGAAAAGCTGCGCGGCAGCGGCACGAGCTGCACGCGCAGCGCCGGGTGCACCGAGACCAGCGGAACCATGCGTGACGCGAGGAACAGCGTGCCGAACCCGTCCGGGGCGCCGATCCGCACGACGCCCTCGATGCCGTCGTCGCCGTCTCCGAGACCGCCTTTCGCCTGCAGCACCTCGGCCTCGATGCGCTCGGCATGCGCAATGAGGCGCTCACCGGCTTGTGTCAGCGGCGAGCCGGTCGTGCGGCGATCGAACAGGCGCGCACCGAGCGCGTCTTCGAGCGAGCGCACGCGCCGCGTGACGGTCGCCTGATCGACGCCGAGACGACGCGCGGCGGCGAGGAACTGCCCGGCGCGTGCCACTGCGAGGAACAGACGCAGTTCGTCCCAGTCGATGTCCGTTCTGCGTTTTTGCATATCGGTTCGGTTTCTACGTGTATTGCTGCATGACGGCAAGGGGCGCATACCGCTGCCGGAACGAAACGCAGCAGGGGACGAGGCGCCATGACCGCAGAGCTTTCACACTTCATCGGCGGCAGGCGCATCGCCGGTACCTCGGGCCGCTTCGGCGACGTCTTCTGGCCGATGACCGGCGACATCATGGCACGCGTGCCGCTCGCGACGGCGAGCGAGGTGCGCGCGGCGGTCGAGAACGCCAAGACTGCGCAGCCGGCGTGGGCGGCGACCAACCCGCAGCGGCGCGCCCGCGTGATGATGCGCTTCGTCGAACTCATCAATCGCGACATGGAAAAGCTCGCCGATACGCTGGCGCGCGAGCACGGCAAGGTGATCGCCGACGCGAAGGGCGACATCCAGCGCGGTCTCGAGGTCGCCGAGTTCGCCATCGGCATCCCGCACCTGATGAAGGGCGAGTACACCGACGGTGCCGGCCCCAATATCGACATCTATTCCATGCGCCAGCCGCTCGGCGTCGCCGCCGGCATCACGCCGTTCAACTTCCCGGCC
>CALFEM010000309.1 GCA_937950105.1 uncultured Alphaproteobacteria bacterium
ACCGAAGGTGCCAAGGAGGTGCCTCAGCGGCGGATCTTCATGCCGAGGCGGATCTCGTCGGAGTCGTAGCTCGCGCCAGGAGAGTTCGAATCGAGATTGGTGTGGCGGTAGCGGCCGAACAGGCTCGCCTCGCGCGAGAGGAAATATTCGACCCCGGCATCGAAGCGAAGTTCGTTTTCCAGCGTCGGCATGCCGGAGTAGTTCTGGTTGGTCCAGGTGAGGCCGGCCGTGCCGATCAAATGCGTGCGGAAGGCATGGCGAACCTCGACACCCGCCGAGCGCGTCATCACGCCGCCCGACAGCGTCGTCGTCGTCTCCGACACGTCGGAGCGGGCGTTGAACGCCACCGACGTCAGCTCGCTCGGACGCCACACGAGATTGGCATCGACGAGCACGCCGTCGATCTCCGACAGGCGATCGTCGAGCGGGCGCTGCACGCCGTATCCGACCGCGACTTCACCGCGCAGGATCTTGCCGGTGTTGCCGAACGCCACGCCGACGCGATAACGCTCGCCGTCGGAGTCGCGGCCGATGCCGTCGCTGACCGCGACCGTACCGTAGCGGCGCTGGTTCACCTCCACCTCGGCGAACGGAGACAGCGTCGGCTTCAGCTCCCAGGTGGCGCGTACCGCCTCCTCGGTTTCGGTGTAGTTGCGATCCTCGTTCGATTGCGTGACGCCGCCGCCGGTCTCGACGTCACCATACTGGTAGTCGGTGACGGAGCCGCGCAACTGCAGCGACAGACGGTTGAAGCGGTGGTTGAGCGTCACGCCGGCGCGGTCCTGCGTCAGTGTCGCGCGATCGCCGGCGGTCGAGGCATCGATGGCCGAACGGCTCTCCTGCGAGACTTCGTGCGCCACGAACGCCTGCACGTTGGTCCGTCGCGTCAGGTCGAGCCGGCCGCGCGCCTCGACCAGCCAGCCGCGTTCGTCCTCGCTGTCGAGCTCGTTGTAGAAGCTCAAGGTCGAGGCGCCGCGCACTTCGAGCGCATGGCGCTTCCAGTCGGAGACGACGCGCGCCGATGGCCGCGCCTCGAAGGCGAAATCGCTCTCAGGTTTTTGCGAGCGCAGCACGTTCGACATCCACGCGCCGTTGCTTTCGACCTCCGGGAACATGACGAAGCTGCCGATGCGGATGCCGACCGGATCATAGGGTTCGAGCGTGGCGAGGCGGCGCGTTCGGCGATCGGCGAACGGCTCGATGTCCTCGATCTGGAACAGCAGCGGATCATAACCGGCGGGCGGATTCTCGAAGGCGTCGATGTCCTCGCGCGGGCGCGTGTCGACCACCAGCGGATCGACGCCGTCGCGCGGCGCGTCCGGCTCCCGACCGTCGACGATACCGTCGCGCGGCATGGATGCTTCCGGCGGATAGCTGAAGTCGCCGTCGCGCAGCGCCGGGCGCTGCCCCTCGCGCGGGCGATCGTCGAGCGGATCGGTTTCGGGATCCTCGAAAGTCGGATCACTCTGCGGGATGGTGCCCGGCATGTCGGGCGCGGTCTCGCCTTCGTCGAGATCGGGATACCCCGGCCGGCCACGGGTCGGCCCCGCCGGTCCGGTCGCGTAGCCGGTACGGCTGGCCTCTGCCGGTTCCTGCGCCAGCGCCGGCACCGCGAGCACACCGAACCCCAGCACCGCCGTCGATACGGCGAGCAGGGCTGCGAGCTTGGCGGGGAACGGGGCGGGCAGGCGCGGCGGCACGAGGGCGTCCTCTCGGGGCTTTGCAAAGCTCACGCGAACGCAACTGCCCGCGCGCATACGGCCGACGCGGATCAAGCGAAGCTAGAAAGATACGGTTAAGGACGGCTTAACCCGGCATCGGAGCAGTGCGTCGCCGGCGCGTACCGGGCGAACGGGCGGACGAGTGAGTACAGGCTGTGGACGTGCCTCCGCATCGCGCCAATTGGCCGCTTCCCGCGTGCCATGGGAGGCTCTACACCTAAGGCGAGTCGCGAGGACCCGGCTCTCCGGGTTGTCGCAGCGGCTTTTTCCGAAGGGTGGCTCGCAGCATGGACCGGGCCACCATCGCGGCGCATTCCGGCACACGCCGATTGCGCCGCCCCGGCCGCCGTGTGCGGACAGCATGAAGGCACGCGCACAGATGGCCAATCTCGATCCGGTTCCCGTCGCCAGCGACGATGGCAAGTCCGCGCAGCAGCCGGCGGCTCTGTCCGCCGTGCGCACGCTCGAGACCGAGCGCGACGGCTTGGAAATGCTGCGTGCCGCCCTCGCCGACGGCCTCTCCGATCCGTTCGCCAGAGCGGTGCAGACGCTGCAGGCGGCGCGCGGCCGCGTCATCGTCACCGGCGTCGGCAAGAGCGGGCACATCGGCCAGAAGATCGCCGCGACGTTCGCCTCGACCGGCACACCCGCCTTCTTCGTGCACCCGACGGAGGCCTCGCACGGCGATCTCGGCATGATCACGCCCGAAGACGCGCTGGTCGTTCTGTCATGGTCCGGCGAGACGGTCGAACTCAAAAGCATCCTCAGCTATTCGCGCCGCTTCGCCGTGCCGCTGATCGCCATCACCTCGCGCAGCGAGTCCGCCCTCGGCCGCCATGCCGACGTCGTCATCGAGTTGCCGCGCGCGCGGGAAGCCTGTCCGCACGGGCTGGCGCCGACCACCTCGACCACCATGCAGCTCGCCATCGGTGATTGTCTGGCCATCGCCCTGCTCGAGGCCAAGGGCTTCAGCGCCGGCGACTTCCGCGTGTTTCATCCGGGCGGCTCGCTCGGCGCCAGCCTGAAGCACGTCAGCGACCTGATGCACAAGGGCGATGCGCTGCCGCTCGCTCCCGCCGACCTGCACATGCAGGAAGCGCTGGTGGTGATGACGCAGAAGTCGTTCGGCTGTCTCGGCATCGTCGATGCCGCCGGCAAGCTCGTCGGTGTCGTCACCGACGGCGACTTGCGCCGACACATGGGCAGCGCGCTGCTGGAGGCGACCACCGCCGAGATCATGACGGCGCGGCCGAAAACGACCTCGCCCGGCGCGCTCGCCTCCGCCGCGCTCGAAATGATGAACGCGTCGCGTATCACGGCGCTGTTCGTGGTCGATTCCGGCAAGCCGGTCGGCATCGTGCACGTGCACGATCTGTTGCGCGCTGGCGTCGTCTGAGCGGCTGCAAGATGGCGCGGCCTGCTACTTTGCCAAAATAAAAACCGGCCCGGCAGAAGCCGGACCGGTTTTCAGCCGAGTCAGGCAGCGGTCCCTATCGCGCCTGACCTTCCCCCCGGAAGCTCGGAGCCGACCAAGATCGATCGGCGACGCGCGAAACATGCCCAAGTTCGCGGCACCCGCCAAGGGTCAAGTTGCACCAGCCGCCGCGAACGGCGCGAGGGCGATGCTGGCATGCCACATCAAGGATGACATCATCCGAATGTCAGCATTTCTCGAGGTTGACCGCGATACGCGCGATGTCGACGCCATCGGGCTTGATTTGCAGGGTTTGCTTGCAGGTCGACGTGGCGACGGCCATGGCCGCCGAGAAATGCTCACCCGTGATGGCAAGCTCGAAACCGCTGCGGGTGAGCCGGCCGGCGACCTTGCCGGAGGCATCGTGGCTGCGCTCCTCCCACGAGCCGCTGACGGCTTCGCCGCGGATGTCGAGGCGCGCGCTCGCATCGATCCGATAGCTCGGGCTGGCGCAGCGCAGGGTCTGCTCGATCGACGCGCCGGCATTGGCGAGCGTGTAGACGGCGACGCATTTGACCTGCTCGGACTGGCCGGAGGCGAGCGTGACCGCGCCCCAGCCGGACCATCGTCCGGCAAGGTCGGCGAGATCGGGGGATGCGGCCGCTCGCGTCGCGGTAGCAGCGACTGTCGCGAGCAGGAGCGCCCCGACACTGCGGGCGCGCGGCCTGCGGTCGCGCGGGCGATTGGCGGTCATCGGTATGCTCTACGCTCCATGGCCCGCTTTCATCGCGCCGAATCCGACCGGCGTATCTGGTACAGGTGATCGACGGGCCCGGCGCCCTGACCAATGTGGAGATCCCGGCCGGCGGCGAGCGCGCCCGTGAGGTAGGCCTTGGCGGCCGCGACGGCCTCCTCGAGCGCCAGCCCCTGCGCGAGCCCCGCCGTGATCGCCGCCGAAAGCGTGCAGCCGGTGCCGTGCGTGTTGCGCGTATCCACACGCGGTGCCGAGTAGCGGCGGACACCGCCGTCGCGCACCGCCAGCACGTCGACGGCTTCGCCGCCCGTATGATGCCCGCCCTTGACGAGCGCCGCACGCGCGCCGAGCGCGAGCAGGTCGCACGCCTGCCGCTCCATGTCCGCGACGCTCGCCGCGACCGGCTGGTCGAGCAGGCGCGCCGCCTCGTGCAGGTTGGGCGTGATCAGCGTCGCCAGCGGGATCAACCGCGCCCGCACCGCACCAGGCCGTTCTTCTTGACGTTTTCGAGCGTTTCCCCGGCAAGGCAGGTTAACGCGAAAAGCGTTAGCGCGAAAAACAGCGATACGCCGGAGATCGGAAGAGCACACGTCTGAACTCCAGTCACTTAGGCATCTCGTA
>CALFEM010000310.1 GCA_937950105.1 uncultured Alphaproteobacteria bacterium
GTCACCGGCTGTGCCGTCAACTCGGATGCCATCTCGTCGGGTTTCGCCGACACCCCCCAGGCCACAGCATCGATCTCTCGCCCCAAAGGCAACTCGTCGCTCGGCGGTGAGCCGTCCGGCCGTCCCGGAACGAGCGTAAAGGGCGTTCAGGTCGCAAAGCTCGACGATCGCGCGCCGCGCGGCAGCTACGAGACGGCGCCGTCGGGTGCCCTCTCCGATCGCGATTATTCGCAGACCCAGCTCAACGTCGAGATGGCGCGCGACCTCATCAACCAGTACCGCAAGGACAACGGCCTGAAGCCGCTGAAGATCAACGCGGAGCTGACCGCCGCGGCCAAGGACCATTCGCGCGATCTCGCCAAATGGGACCGCATCTCACACTATGGCTCGGACGGCTCGAATCCGTGTGATCGCGTCAAGCGCGCGGGCTACAAGGCGCGCCTCGCCGCCGAGAACGTCGGCACTGGGCAAGCTTCGTTCGAAGAAGTCATGAAGGGCTGGAAGAACAGCCCCGGCCACAACAAGAACCTGCTGCTCGCCGATGGCGAGCACATGGGGCTGGCGCTCGTCAACGAGCCGAAAACCGAGTTCAAGTCGTTCTGGACGCTGGTCATCGGCTCGTCGATGTGAGGCGCGACGTCAGGATCCGACTTGCAAAGAAAGCCGCGATCCAGGGATCGCGGCTTTTTCGTTACCGGGGTTACTTCACCGCCGGGCTGTTCGGCTGCGGCTCTTCGGGCGTGCGGCCAGCCGGACCTGGGTTGGTCTGCTTCGTCATCTGGCTGTCCTGCGAGGCAGCCCCCGGTGCCGGCGTCGTGGTCTCGGCGGTGCTGGGAGCAGGCGCCATGTTGCTCGGCGCGTTGGACGATCCCGGCGCCGGACTACCCGGCTTCGACGGTACGGTGCCGGCGTCATCCTTGATGGGCGGCGGCTGCGTCGCGGTCTGGGCGTTGGCCGAGAGGGTGACGGCGGCCAGCGTAAGAGCCGCAGCGGTCAGTACGCCCGAGATGTGTTTGCGCGTCATGTCAACTCCTTGGTGCTTATTGTCCATGCGGAGCTAACGGTCTGACGCGGGTCAGGTTCCGACAGAGTCGGGGGCAATGCCGGGGAACTTCCGGCAGTCGACAGGCCGTGCCTGGCGCGCGCCGTCTGCGCGGTCAGTTATTGCCGGTCGCCGGCTTCTGTTCCGTGGCGACGGGAGCGGCGGTGTCGGCGCGACGGCGGCGCGGAACCAGCAGACGCCAGAGAAACAGAACGAACAGCAGCCCGACAATGCCGAGCGCCACGATGGCCGCGGGATGCTTTTCCCAGATCAGCATCGGCTGCACGCGGCCCTCCCAGGCGAGGCGGATGTCCTCGTAGGCGGCGACCGGATCGACAAGCCCCTGCGGCCTGAGCATGATCTCGACCGCCGCCGACTGATCGCGGCTCGTCACGACGGCGCGTCGCAATTGCTCGGAGGCGATCAGTTTCATGGTGGTCGGTTCGGTGGCGAGCGCCTTCAACACGCGGTCGCGCGGTGCCTTGGCCAACCCGCCGAGGTACCCGGCGAGCGTCTCGAGTTCGCTTTCCGTCACGTTGCGTGACAGCGTTCTGAGTTCGGCGGTGTCGAGATCGAACAGCGTGTCGCGCGCGCCCCGGCTGATGCTGGCGAGGCGCGAAATCGCCAGCCGGTCTCCGACATCCAGAATGCGTGTCAGGCTGGCGGACGTCAGTTCCGATGGCTTGGTGCGCCTGTAGATCTCGTTGTCGAGCACGGCACCGATCTTGTCGCCCGCCACCGCCGCCCACTCGAACCCCGTCGCCAGCGAGCGGGTGGTGCGCGCGATCTCCATCGCCGGGGCAGGAAGGCGGCGCACGGCTTCGTCGAGCGTGCCGTTGGCAAGACGCGCTTGCAGTCCGGCCGGGCCCTCGTCCGCGAGCACCAGCGCGGTCACTTCGTCGAGGCGCGGCAATTCGGCGGGCGAAAGTGTATCGAGGTAGGCGCGGAAGCGATCATCCTTCTCAGCAGTATCGAGGACCATGGCGTGCGCCCGGCGGAAGCCGTGCCAGACCTCGATCACCAACTCCGACGTCTTCACAGAGATTTCGCCGACGTGATCGCGGATTTGTTCGGAGAGCGCGGTGGCCAGTTCCTCGCGCACCTTCTCCTTGGTGGCCGGGGCCTTCATTTCGCTGGCGA
>CALFEM010000311.1 GCA_937950105.1 uncultured Alphaproteobacteria bacterium
TGTGGGAGGAGCCGGGCATGGCGGCGACATCGTCGCTTCGGACGGGCTGCCGCTGGCGGCCTCGCTGGTCGGCAGCCAGACCGCAGCCGTGCTGCTCACCCTGCTCGCGGCCCGGGCGTTCGGCGGCCAACCGCGTGCTGTGCTGGCGCTCGGGCCTCCCGCTGCGGGACAGGCGGTCTACCTCCGCGCCTTCGCCTTGATGGTGGCGCTGACGAGTGCTTTCACGCTAGCGGTGTGGATGCTCGATCCGGAGACCGTGGCGGGGGATCTGGCGCCGTTCACCGGACTGTTGCGTTCGCCGTTCTGGTGGCTGGCGCTGCTTGCCATCGGTGTCGGCGCGCCGCTGATGGAAGAGTTGATCTTCCGCGGCTTCCTGTTCTCCGCCCTGGCGCAGAGCCGGCTCGGGATGCCTGGTGCGAGCCTCGTCACCTCGGCGGCGTGGACCGTGCTGCACGCGAGCTATTCGCTCGCCGGACTCGCCGAGGTGTTCGCAATCGGGCTGTTTTTCGCCTGGGTCGTCTGGCGCACCGGCAGCGCCCGCGTCACCATCTTCTGCCATGGCGCCTACAACACGTCGGTCGCGCTGCTGTTGATGACGGGCGCCTTTCCATCCCCAGCCGGGGCGGGGACGGGCTGACGCACCGCCAGGAGAATCGGTCTAGTTGTCCCCGATCGACGAGGGCCGGCAGCGGGAGAGCGGCATGCAGCAATACCTCGATCTGTTGCGGCACGTGCGCGACACGGGCAGCGAGAAGCGGGACCGCACCGGCACCGGCACGCGCTCGGTGTTCGGCTACCAGATGCGCTTCGATCTGGCGCAGGGCTTCCCGCTGGTGACGACCAAGAAGCTGCACGTGAAGTCGATCGTGCATGAATTGCTGTGGTTCCTCGCTGGCGATACCAACATCGGATACCTCAAGGCCAACGGTGTCGGCATCTGGGACGAGTGGGCCGACGACGAGGGCAATCTCGGCCCGGTCTATGGCAAGCAGTGGCGCTCGTGGGCGGCGCCCGACGGCAGCACAATCGATCAGATCAGCCAGGCGGTCGAACTGTTGAAGCGCGATCCCGACAGTCGCCGCATCATCGTGTCGGCGTGGAACCCGGCCGATCTGCCGAAGATGGCGCTGGCGCCCTGCCACTGCCTGTTCCAGTTCTACGTGGCGGATGGGCGGCTCTCGTGCCAACTCTACCAGCGCTCGGCGGACATCTTCCTCGGCGTGCCGTTCAATATCGCTTCCTATGCGCTGCTGACCATGATGATGGCGCAGGTGACAGGACTGAAGCCGGGCCATTTCGTGCACACGTTCGGCGACGCGCACCTCTATCTCAACCACCTCGAACAGGCGGACCTGCAACTCGCGCGGGCTCCGCGCCCGCTGCCCGTCATGAAGATCGACCCCGGCGTGACGTCGATCTTCGGCTTCCGCTTCGAGGACTTCCGCCTCGAGGGCTACGATCCCCATCCGCACATCAAGGCACCCGTGGCGGTCTGATCGCCCCAAGCGGCCCGGACGAGTGCCCACATGGCAGGCATTTCGCCGCTTGGCTGCCTCACTTCGATGCTTGAACTTCGGCGCGAATTGGCCGCCTATGCGCCAGAGTGCAAGGGGCCGCCGGGCGGCGGAAAATGGGGCTGGGGGCGGACGGACCGTTGCGATCCTCGTTACACATTCTCGCAGTTGTGGTGAGCGCGGGACTGCTGCTCGCGGGCTGCGGTACGTCGACGAGCAACGTGCCGGCGCAGCGCCAGTCGCAAGCCTCCGTGTCGCAGCAGGTCGGCATCGATACGCCGGGCGTGCCGGGGGCGCAGTGTACGCTCTCGTCGGTGACGGTCGGCCGCCAGACGGTGACGACGCCGGGCTCGATCGAGGTCGACCGCAGCCCCGAGATCATCGTCGTTCTGTGCCGCAAGCCGTGCTTCCTCGACACCTCGGCGATGATCACGCCCGAGGGTCTGCGCAAGCCGGACGGCTCGGTCGTCTACGGCTATCCGGCGGAAACCGCTCTGACGATGCGCCCGGCCAAGAGCTGCGACGCCACCGCATCGCGCGCCGCCGGCGGCGCCGCGCCGTGACGCAGGGGCTGTCTCCCCGGAGCTCCGGCAAAACAGCAATCTGTTCATACGGCCTTGCGGCGACTGGATTTCGCCGTTTGCTCCCGCTACGGAAGGTGCGGCCTCCGAGGGAGGCGAGCAGTACGCTGTTGCGGGCAGGGGTGGTCATGGTTGCGTCGGGGTGGAAGTTGGCGATGACGGGCGTGGTTCTCGTCGCGGCAGGCTGTGCGACGATTACGAAGGGCACGACGCAGTCCGTCGCCGTCACGACGCCGGGAGCTCCGGGCGCGACCTGCACGCTGTCATCCGCCGGTATCGGTGGCACCAAGACCTTGACCACGCCGGCAACGATTACGCTCGACAAGAGCCAGGACAACATCCAGGTCGTGTGCAAGAAGGAATGCTATCAGGATGCCGTCGGCATCATCGCCTCGCATACCGAGGCGATGGCGGCGGGTAACATCGTGGCCGGCGGCGTCATCGGCCTCGGCGTCGATGCGGCGAGCGGCGCCATGAACCGCTACAACGCGGATAACCAGTTCGCGATGGTCCCGATTCAGGGATGCCGCGCCAGGACCTGAGACACCAGCCAACCGAGAGGCACTCCCCTTGCCGGTCGTCATTGCTTTCGTGGTTGCCGTCGCCCGAAACGGAGTGATCGGGCGCGACGGCCAATTGCCCTGGCGGCTCTCGACCGATCTCAAGCTGTTTCGTCGGCTGACCATGGGCAAGCCCATCGTCATGGGCCGCAAGACGTGGGAAACGCTGCCAAAACGGCCGCTCGACGGGCGCGACAACATCGTCGTGACACGCGATGCCGCGTTCAGGGCCGAAGGCGCAATTGTCGCGCATTCGGTCGACGATGCCTTGCGCATTGCCCGCGATCTCGCTGACGCGCGCGGTGTCGACGAGGTGGCGGTGATCGGCGGTGCCGAGATCTACCGGGCGACGCTCGCGGCGGCCGGACGCATCTACCTGACCGAGGTCGACGCGACGCCCGAGGGCGATACGCTGTTTCCCGAACTCGATCCGGCCGTCTGGCGCGAGGTCAGCCGCGAGCCGCTGGAGAAGGGACCGCGCGACGAGTTCGGCGCCGAACTCCGGGTTCTGGAGCGAGCGGTCGGCATGGCCAGCAGCTGATCGGCGCAATGGCCGGGACGGGGCGGGCGAGTTCTGACCGAGACCTGCCGGCGGGTCGTTGCGGGAGGCCCCACAGAGGTTGCCGCCCTTGAAGGGCAGGGGCCGAATACCATTTGTCGGTCATTGGTTTGCACGAGGGCATTGTCTGCCCTATAAGCGGTGCGACTTTCGACGGGAGGCGAAGGGCGCGCTTTGAACCGCGGCCCCTTGCAGCCCGTAAACCTGCCGATTGGCCTCATTCCCCCGCAGAAGCGAGAGATCCCGATAGATGCCCTGGAACAATCAGAGTGGTGGTGGCGGCGGCGGTGGCGGTTGGAAAAGCGGCGGAGGCGGTAACGGCGGCGGCCCCTGGGGCCAGGGTCCGTGGGGCCAGGGTGGCGGTTCCGGCGGCGGCGGCGGTGGCGGCCAGCAGCCCGACCTCGAGGAAATCCTGAAGCGCGGCCAGGACCGCATGAAGCAGGTGATGCACGGCGGCGGCCTGCCCGGCCCGGTGTTCTTCCTGCTTGGCGCCGTCGCGGTGGCCGTGGTCGCGTTCTACGCCTTCACCTTCTCGGTTCGCCCGGACGAGCAGGGCATCGTGCTGCGCTTCGGCAAGTACGACCGCTGGGAAGGACCGGGCCTCCACTTCAAGCTGCCGTATCCGGTCGAGGAGGTCATGCTGCCGAAAGTCACGCGCGAGAACTCGATCGAGATCGGTATGCGCTCGGCAGGATCGCGCGCCGGCGTCGCCGTGCGCGACGTGGCCGAGGAAAGCCTGATGCTGACCGGCGACGAGAACATCGTCGATGTCGATTTCGTCGTCTTCTGGCGCATCAAAACCGGCTTCAAGGACCCCAAGACCGGCGAGACGGGTGCCGAGCAGTTCATGTTCAACATCCAGAACCCGGAGACCACCGTGAAGGAAGTCGCCGAGAGTTCGATGCGTGAAGTGGTCGGCCAGAAC
>CALFEM010000312.1 GCA_937950105.1 uncultured Alphaproteobacteria bacterium
GGCGGCCTGCGTGGCGACGTCGTCGAGTTGGGCCGCCGCCAGCTTGGCGAGCGCCGCGACATCGTCGAGCAGGGCGAGAAGTCCGCTCATTTTTCGCTCCGAGTGTGCCAGCGGGCACTGCCGCTTCCGCGGCCCGCCCGAATCCCGAAGCCATTTGCGGGAACACCGACGACCCGCACAAGTGTCGACTGAAGGGAGACAGTTGCTCTTGCCCGCCCGATGCCGAGGTGCGACACCGAACCCGCCATTTCAACCGGAGGCAACCGCGCATGACCACCGCTCAGGGCTGGCCCGATCTCGCCGGCCGTCTCGTCCAGGATGCGCACGGGCAGCACCACGTCATGGCGGTGCGGGTCTATTTCGAGGACACCGACGCCGGCGGCGTCGCCTACCACGCCAGCTATATCCGCTGGTGCGAGCGTGGCCGCTCCGACTTCCTGCGCCTGCTCGGCACCGATGCGCGGCGCATGATCGCCCCCGACACGGCACATGCGGACAACCACGAGCCGGCGGCGTTCGTGGTGCGGCGCATGAACTGCGACTTCAAGCGACCCGCCCGGATGGACGACGTGCTCGAGGTGACGACGCGGGTGAAGGAGCTCGGCGGGGCCTCGGTGACGCTGATACAGACGATTGCTCACGAGGGCGGGCGGGACATCTTCGAGGCCGAGGTGACGGTGGTCCTGGTGGCCGTATCAGGCAAGCCGCTGCGGCTGTCCGAAACGCTGCGCAAGGCGTTCGGAGCCTCGACGCACGGTTGAACGGAACCTACATGTCGAACAACGTCCTGTGAATCGCACTACGGACGTCGCAGATATGGCGACCCCAATGATGGGAATATCCGAAGCGGTAGAAGCGCACAGCGTCCTCGTCAGTCGAATTCTTTAGGCACCACACGACGTCGCGGACCTCGTTGTAGATGTCGGTCAGGTCGTCGATGGCATCGCCGATGACCAGTTCGCTATCGTCTACGTCTCCCTTGGCCACAGGGTAGTAGCCGAGATCGGGATACAGCAAAGCGACCTCATCGCGCGTCGATGCGTAATCGTGTCCCGGAGGCTCGCAATCGCCTGGACCATCCCCAAACCGGCCCGACTCGAAATACGCCAGAGAGAGACGATCCAAGGCCCTCTGCGTGTGAAGCAGGCGCTCTTCATTGCTGCTAAATGGCTGTTCCAGACACGTCAGAAAATCAGTTATTGCGTCCTTCACCACGGTGATGGGATCATCGGCGGTCATCAAGCCTCCTATTGGTGTTGCCGACGAGATGCCGGAGAATTGCGCGCCGGTGTGCTTTCGCGGCGGGAACCCGAGCTATAGAACTACCGCATTCGCAGGAGTTTGGGGGGCGCGCGTGTATGAGTGATGAGCAGGTCGAAACGCCGGACGTCGATCCCGACATCGCCGATGCGATGGAGGGGCACAAGCGCTTCCGCGCGGCCTTCGCCAAGGATCGCAGCTTCTTCCAGAACCTCGCGACGGCGAAGCAGAAGCCGCGCCTGCTGTGGATCGGCTGCTCCGACAGCTGCGTCGTCCCCGCGCAGATCACCGGCGCCGATCCGGGCGAACTGTTCGAGATCCGCAACATCGCCAATTCGGTGCCGCCCGCGGGGGCGTTCGACGACAGCGTCGGTGCGGCCATCGAGTACGCCGTGCAGCATCTCGGCATCTACGACATCGTCGTGTGCGGGCACACCGGCTGCGGCGGCGTTGCGGCGCTGAGTGAAGGTATCAGCTTCGACGACACCTCGCATCTCGGCCGCTGGGTCGATCTCACGCGCCCCGCGCACGCGCTGATCCGCGCCGCAGGCGTCACCGGCCCGGACCAGCTCGACGAGACGGCGAAGGCGCACGTGCAGTTCCAGATCGACAACCTGATGACGTACGCGATCGTGCGCGAGGGCGTCGAAGCCGGGCGGCTCGACGTGCACGGCTGGCTCTACGACATGCACGAGGGGCGCCTGCTCGCCTACGATCCGCTCGAAGGCACGTGGCGCGACCTGCTCGCGGGCGCGGCTGGCTGAGGATCAGGCGAAAAGCACCTGCGGTGCTTGCGGGACCAGTCCCGCGCCCTGCCGGAGGGACACCCTCCGGACCGCCCGTCGTTCACGACGTACCGAGCCTGACACCGAGGGACACGTCCCTCGGGCTCACGCGACACTCGCCGGTTCAGCGCACGCGCCGCCACGCGCCATCGACCCGGCGATGCGGGGCGAACGACGCGGTGACGGCGTCACCCCTGGCATCGAAGGAACGGTTCTCCGTCGATGCAGCGAGCACCCTTGCCAGCTCGGCGGACGACGGCGCATTCGCGGCGCGCGCGGCCGCGGCGACGAGGTCGAGCGCGCTGCGAGCATCGCGTGCGGCAATGCCCTCGGGCCCTGACGCGGGCTCGTCTGCAGCGGGTTCGCCCGCCGTGACGAAAGCCGCAACCGGCAGCATCACCTCCACGCTCGCGTCGAGCAGCGATCCAGCATGGGCGGCGATCTCCGCCGTGGCGTTGGCGTCGCTCATGAGCAGCGGGGCGGTGATGCCGACAGCGCGCAACTGGCGCAGCAGGATCGCGGCCTCGGCGGGGAAGCCCGCGAACAGGATCGCAGAGGGACGCGCGGCGGCGACCTCGTGCACGGCGCGCGCGTAGTCCGTTTCGCCGGCGACGATGCCGATCGACGGCGGGGGAGGGGCGCCACCCGCGACCTGGCTCATCAGCGCGCGCGCGGCGGCGCCGGTAATTGCGCGGGCCATCACCGTGCGGTCGTGCAGCATGACGATGCCACCGTCCTTGCCGGCAAGGGCGCGCAATCGTTGCGCGGCGTCGTCGCCCTGGCGGTCGTCGCGTCCGGAAACGCGGAACACGAGCGGGCCGGCGCGGCGGTCGGTGAAACCCGGATGGCGGTTGCCGGCGGCGAGCATCACCACGCCGGCCTGCTGATAGAAGGGCGCGGCCGCCTCCGCTGCCGAAGCGCACGGATGCCCGATGACGGCGAGCGGCGGCGGCGCGGGTGGGGTGGTGATTTGGCGGGCGAGGGTCGCGGCGCGGACGCGGTCGCAGCCGTCGTCATGGGCATCGAGTACGACTTTGCGTCCGCCGATGCCGCCGCCGGTGTTGATCGTCACGATTGTCTCGTCGAGTGCCGCGCGCTGCGCGAGACCGATGGCGGCGTGCCGCCCCGTGAGCGGCGCGGCGAATACGATGCGCGGCGCCGCGCCGATGCGTGCCCTC
>CALFEM010000313.1 GCA_937950105.1 uncultured Alphaproteobacteria bacterium
ACGGCATGCGAGATGCCTACGTGACTGGAGTTCAGACGTGTGCTCTTCCGATCTAGCCGCCAGCCTGCGGGCCATTGCCGCACGCCACGTCGCCGCCAACGAGGTTGTCGGCGCTTACCTGATGGATGTGCGCATCGAAGGCGGCGTGCCGTGTCCCGTCTCGATGCGCGAGGCGATCCGCGCCGCCCGCGGACCGACCATCTGAGCACCACGCCGCCCGGCCTCTATCCCGACTGATCGACGAGACGCGGAGAACGCGCCATGTATCGCTATGACGAATACGACCACGCCTTCGTGCGCTCGCGCTCGGACCAGTTCCGCGATCAGGTCAAGCGCCGCCTCGCCGGCGAGCTGACGGAAGAGCAGTTCCGTCCGCTGCGTCTGCAGAACGGTCTCTACCTGCAGCTCCACGCCTACATGTTGCGGCTCGCCATCCCGTATGGCGTGCTGTCGGCGCGCCAGCTTCGCGCCATCGCCGTGATTGCGCGCCGCTACGATCGCGGCTATGGCCACCTGACGACCCGCCAGAACATCCAGTTCAACTGGATCAAGCTGGAAGACGCACCCGATATTCTCGACCGCCTCGCCGATGTCGAGATGCACGCCATCCAGACCAGCGGCAACTGCATCCGCAACGTCACGTCGGACCCCTATGCCGGCGTTGCCGCCGACGAGATCGAGGACCCGCGCGTCTGGGCGGAGGCGCTGCGCCAGTGGTCGAGCGTGCACCCGGAGTTCCTGTTCCTGCCGCGCAAGTTCAAGATCGCCATCACTGGAGCGCTCGAAGATCGCGCGGCCGTGCTGTTCCACGACATCGGCATTCGCATCGTCAAGGGACCGGGCGGGAAGACCGGCTTCGCCATCCTGGTCGGCGGCGGACAAGGACGCACACCCTATATCGCGCAGGAGCTGAGGGGCTTCCTCGAGCAGCGCCACCTGTTGTCGTATCTCGAAGCGGTGCTGCGGGTGTACAATCTGCACGGCCGCCGCGACAACAAGTACAAGGCGCGCATCAAGATCCTCGTCAACGCGCTCGGCATCGACGAATTCCGCCGTCAGGTCGAGGCCGAATGGAACCGTCTCGACAAGGCGAGCATCGATCTGCCCGAGGCCGAGCGCGCGCGCATCGCTTCGCATTTCGCGCCGCCGGCTCTCGCCGTGAAGCCTTTGCGCAGCGAGGCCGTCGCGCGCCGTCGCGCGGACGACAAGGCCTTCGACTGGTTCTTCCGCAACAACACGACGGCGCATCGCGTGGCGGGCCACCGCATCGTCACCATCGCACTGAAGGCGCCGGGTGCCGTGCCCGGCGACGTCACGGCCGCGCAGATGGACGTCGTCGCCGACCTTGCCGAGCGCTATTCGGCACGCGAAGTCCGCATCACCTACACGCAGAACTTCGTGCTGCCGCACGTCGCACTCGACGACCTGCCGGCAATCTACGACACGCTCGTCGCCCACGATCTCGCCGCCAATAATGCGGGGCTTCTGACCGACATCATCGCCTGCCCGGGCCTCGACTACTGCGATCTCGCCAATGCGCGTTCGATTCCGATCGCGCAGTCGATCTCGAAGCTGTTCGCCTCGCCTGAGCGCGTCGCGGAGATCGGCGCGCTGCGCCTCAACATCTCCGGCTGCATCAACGCCTGCGGCCATCACCACTCGGGCAACATCGGTATTCTCGGCGTCGACAAGAAGGGCACCGAACACTACCAGATCACGCTCGGCGGCTCGCCAAGTGACGACGCATCGATCGGCACGCTGCTCGGCCCGAGCCTGCCCGCCGAGGACGTGCCAGCCGCCGTCGAGGCGATCGTCGACGTCTATCTCGCGATGCGTCGCGATGCGGGCGAAGACTTCGTCGCGTTCTATCGCCGCGTCGGCGCGGCACCGTTCAAGGCGCGCGTCTACAGCGGCAGCGCTGCGGTGACGACCCGCGCGCTTGAAACCGCGAGCACCGGAGGCTGACATGGCGCGCATCTATGCAAACGGCGTGATCGCCGAGGATACCTGGCGGCCACTCCACGACGACGAGGTGGCCGCTCATGGCGATCTCGTCAACGTGCCGCTCGACCGCTGGCTGGCGCTGAGCCGTGCCGACCAGAGCCGGACCGGGGTCACGCTCGCCGCGCACGAGGCTGGTGAGAGCGATCTCGCGCGCCTCGCGCGCGCGCCTCTCGTGGTCATCACATTGCCGGCCTTCACCGACGGACGCGCCTACTCGGTCGCCCGCACCCTGCGTGAACGCCACCACTACACGGGTGACCTGCGCGCCAGCGGCGACGTTCTGCTCGACCAGATCCCCCTGCTCGAACGCTGCGGTTTCACATCCTTCGCGATCAAGCACGGGCCGACGCTCGACGCTCTCTCGCGCGGCCACATCCCGGCGATCGCCACGTCCTATCAGCGCGCGACGCTCGCGCGCCACCTGAGCATACGGCCGACACTTACCGGCCACGAGGAGCCTCGCGCATGACCGCACTCGCACACATCGGGTCGCGCATCGAAGCCGCACCCTTCGTCGCGTCGCTCGACGCCGCGCTGGCGGGCACCGCGTCGCTCACCGAGCGCGTGCGCCTCATCCGCAC
>CALFEM010000314.1 GCA_937950105.1 uncultured Alphaproteobacteria bacterium
ACGGATCGATCGAAAGACCCGCGGGCAATCCTGTCGCGCTGAACGTCAGCACGTCAGTTGCGTCGGGATCGCTGAAGTTGCCGCTGACATCCACCGACACGACATCGGCGTCGTTGTTGGCGAGATCGCCGAGCGCGGTCGACACGGGCGCGTCGTTGACCGGCGTGACGTTGAAGGTGAAGGTGTTCGGCGTCGGATCGAAGGTCGTGCCGTCACCGACCTGGAAGGTGAAGCTCGCCAGCGGCGTGCCGCTGGCATTCGGCGCCGGCGTCCATGTCAGGCTGTTGAGACTTGCGGCCGGGATGACCTGCCCGACCGTCACCGGCGCGCCGCCGAGCGCCAGCGTACCGTTCGCCGGCAGTGTGGTGATGGTCACGGCCTGCAGCGTGTCGCCGTCGACGTCGGAAAAGGCGAAGTCCGAGATACCGAACGCGTACGAGGTCCCCTCGAGGATGCTGCGCGTCGCGTCCGAACCCGACGGCGGATCGTTCACCGGCGTCACATCGACCGTCACCGTCGCGGTATCGCTGCCGCCGTTGCCGTCGGAGATCGTATAGGTGAAGCTGGTGGTGCCGTTGAAGTTGGCGTTCGGCGTGAACGTTACGCCCGTCGCCGTGAACGTTACCGTGCCGCCGGCCGGCTGCGTCACGCCGGTGATGGTCAGCGTCTCGCCGGTGTCCGGAGCGAAGCTGTCATTGCCGAGCACCGCGAAGGTGGTCGCGCCGGAATCCTCCGCCACCGTGTAGCTGTCGTTGACCGCATCCGGCGGATCGTTGACGGCGACGATGTTGATGGTCGCGGTCGCCGTGTCGCTTCCGCCGGCCGGATCGGCAATCGTGTAGTTGAAGGCCTGCGTGCCGGAGTACTCGGCGTTCGGAACGAACGTGAACGCACCCGTGGACGCATTGGTCAGCGTCAGCGTTCCGTTCGCCAGAGTGACCGGCGCGCCGACAGTCACCGCGACGCCGTTGATGTGTGTGACCGTGATCGCATCGCCCTGCGGATCGGCATCGGTACCCGAGCCGTTGTTGGCGAAAAGGTTGCCAGCGAGTGTGGCGTCCTCATTGACGTTGAAGGTGTCGTTGTTGGCGTTCGGCAACGGATCGAGGATGAAGCCGATCTCGATGCCGTCCTGACCGCCGCCTTCGACGCCCACGCCGGAGAGCTGGAAGGTGATGGTCGTGAAAGTTCCGTTGACCCGAACGGAGCCCGCGGCCGTGTTCGTCAGCGGATTGGTTCCCGACTCCGACGATGTGCCCGAGAAGGGCATCGCCTGATTCGGCGTGCGAACGATCGTCGTCGACGTCACGTCAAAATGACTGGTACCGGAGACCTCGGTCAACGTGGCGCCGGGCGTCGTCACCGTCCACATGGCACCGTTGGAGAAGTTCTGCTCATCGCCGGTGACGGACGTGTTGGGGTCATAGGCCGAATTGCCGCCGAGGCGATCGAGATTGATGATCGGGTTGGTGACGGGTTGCGAGAACGTGATGGTGATCGTACCGATGCCGCTGTCGGTCGATGCCTGCGGCTGCGGCAGCGTGACGATCGGCTCCGGAGTCGTATCCCAGGCAAACACGAACGACAGCGAGGGATCGCCATCAGCTCCGTTAGAGAACACCGGAATCGTATTGAAAGCCGCATTCGAAATGGATGTGAAGGCCGAGTTTGCGCTGCTCGCCGTGAACGTCACCGTGGTCGTGATGCCGCTGATCGTCGTCGAGGCCGTGCTTCCGGCGATCGACCACGCCCCGGTATTGGTCGCCGAGAGCAGATCCACATGATCCGCCGGACCAATCGAAGCGGCGGCAACACTGCCGTACGTGTGCTCGAGCTCCCAATCACCACCGGCCTCGGCCGAGCCGGTATCGTCCGTCGAGGCCGCAACATCGGCGCCGGTCGCCTCTGCGAGAGCCGTGACGAAGGCAGCACCGCTTGCGCCTTCGGCGACATCGCAACCGTAAAGAAGGACGTCCGCGTCGTCGGCGAGGGCGTCGCGGATGGCGGCAACGCTGCCACTTTGATCGCCCGCCAGCGTCGCAGCGTCGACGATGCCGCTGCCGAGGATCAGTTCGCCCGGGCGGCCGTGCGAAACGATGTGGATGGAACCGACATCGGTGCGACCCTCGAGAGCCGCTGCGATCTGCGCAAGGTCATCCGACGAGGCATCGACGAGAACGATCTCGGCGCCGTCAGGAATAGCATTCGCGATAACACCGGCGTCCTGCACGCGCGAATCGATGAATACGATCGCGACGCCGATCGCCTCGTCCACGGCGGCGGGAAATGCTGCGGCACCTGCGACGGCTTCGGCGAGCCCGCGAATGTCACCGGCGGCGAGAGGCACGTCGATCGCCGCGTGCGCGCTGTCCGGGCTCGCGTCCGGCGCAGACTCGGCGGCATGATCGAGAACGCTGTCAGCCGTCGCAACCGCTGCCGCATCGAAGGCGATACGCTGCTCGAGCGCACGGTAACTTGGCGAAGCTGACAATTCGGCCCTGAGCGCCGATACCTCGTCGGCCTTTTTGGGAATGACCGGATTTGCGCGCGCAGGAATGAATTTCTTCATGACAATTGGCCTCGCCGTCTTTCAAGGGGTGCCAGGTTGCAGACACCACGCCGCAACCATGGATTGTTCAGAGAATTCCAGTGATTGGTTTAGAAAGCAATAACAATAGCGCTAAACGTGTTTCGGGATTGAAACCTCGCACTCGAATTGAGAACTGAATGACGGGATATAGAAGAATCAAAATATCTGTGTTTTATGGGCGACTTGCGATAATTGCGACGGCCTGCAACCCGGCGTCGTGCGCACAAAAACTCCCGAGCCTGCATCGGATCAGACCGTTTGATACGGCACGGCGCTTGCAACCCTCGCTTGTATCGCTGGACTGTGCCAGATCGAGACGAGGAGTCGCGTATGCTCAATTTCATTCTTGCCGCCGCAGCGGCCACCACGGTCACGTATTCCGATTACCCGGGCGCCCTTTCGCGGCGCTCTCCGGTCGAGGCCATGGTCGACAAAGGCCTCATTGTTGAACTTGTGGTGCGATGCGGGGATCGTGCGGGAATCCTCACCTATTCGAAGGTGGACCGGCGCTTTTGTGATTCGTCCCTGCGCTGCCACGCACGACTGGGAGAAGCGCGCGCGGCGACGTGCAACGGCTATTAACGCAGCGCCCCAACTGGCTCAGAAGCCGCTCTCGCGAACCAGAACCTTGAGAACCTGGCGCCAGACCCGGGCGGCCAGACTCTCGCCCTTGCCCTGTGCGTGGAGCGTACCGCGTTCGACGCGTGAGGTGGTACCACCAGTCCGATCGCTCACATACCCGACGACCATGAACTGGCCGGTCGTCGGGATGTGCTCGGCCGCCGTGCCTGCGTGGGTGCCACTGCCAGGCTTGCGTCGCGCCTCGACGCCGCCTCCATAGTGCGAGGCAAGCTCAGGAAGCTGCATGGCGGATGTTCCGGTATCGGCGATGCGCGTCAGCGTAACGCTGCGTGACGGCGCCAGCGGATCCTCGGGAACGAAGCGGGCCGGACGCGTCACGTCGACCAGCGCGACGCGATCCTCGGCGATGTAGCCGCGCACGACATCCGCGCCGGGCCCTCGCACGAGCGCGACAATGTCGGTCGACTTCAGCCAGCGCCCGGCGTGCAGGTGCGGCTCCGCCTCGACGATCGTACCGGCACGATCGCTGACGATTCGCAGCTCCGAGCGTTGTTCCTGCAGCCCGCGCCGGCGAGCCTCGAGGCTCGCGCGCATATCCTCGAGCACCAGCGTCTCCGCTCGCTCACGCTGATCGCCGGCGCGCCGCGCAAGTCGCCCTTCGACGAGCCGCAGCCGCCGCTCGGTCAACATCAGATCATGCTCGAGTTCGGGTGATTCGAGCAGAGCCAGAACGTCGCCCGCTGCGACCGTCCGGCCTATGTCGACGTGGAACTCCCGCACCACGGCCGGACGCGCCGGAAACGCTTGCTGGAGGTCATCGGAGTCCATAACCGCGGGAATGGCGATGCTCGACGACCACGGCACCAGCGCAGCCCCGAGCGCCGCAACGGAGAAGCAGGCGGTAAGGAGGAAACGACGCGAAGCGAAGATGCGGGCTCGCATGCGATGCCACTCCAGGAATTCGCGCCAGATCGGCAGCGCGATGAACACTGCGATTTCGATGACGAACAACGCGATGCCGAGCACCTTGAAGGTCATGTAGTAGACCAGCAGGGCGATGCCCGTGAACAAGACGACGCGATAGAGCCAGACGGCGTAGGCGTAGACGATGAGCCACCGGCGTGTGCGCGGGGCGAGGCGTTCGGGCGGTGGCGCGCCAAGCGCGAACAGGGCCTCACGCAGCCACCACGTCCCCATGGCAAACGCTCGCGGCTGCAGGTTCTCGGTTCGGGTCAGATCCGAAAGGATGTAGTAGCCGTCGAACCTCATGAGCGGATTGAGGTTCATGACGAGACTGAGCACCCAGCCGGTCGTCGCCGTCGCGAAGGCGATCGAACGTGCGGTTCCGTCCGGCAGAAACGCCCAAAGCAGCGTGGCGATGCAGGCGAGTGCCAGTTCGACGATCACACCACCGGCATCGATCGCCAGCCTCTGGCGGGCCGACGGCAAACGCCACGCGTCGGTTACGTCGGTATAGAGCATCGGCACCAGCACCATGAAACAGATCCCCATCGAGGGGACGCGACAGCCGTAACGTGCTGCCGTCACCGCATGGCCGAGTTCGTGCAGGGATTTCACGATGATGATGGCGATCGCGTAATGAAGGGCGCCCTGGAGCGACATCAGATTCGAGAACGTCGCCAGAAACGCGTCCCATTGCCGCGACACCAGATAGAGCCCGACGAGGCCCATGGCGACGACGGTCAAAGCGGCTGCCGGCGTATAGAGCCACGCCAGACGCACGGCCAGCCATTCGAGCGCCTGCTGCGGCCTGACCAGCGGAAACTTGGCAAACAGGTAGTTGTGAATTGCAGACGAGAGCCAGCTCCGGCGCTCGCGCCGCGCACTGGCCAGCAGCAGCCGCCAGTCCTTCTCCGAGGCCGGGACGATCAACTGGTTCTGCGACAGGAACGCCGCCAGCGCCTCGATTTCGTCGGCCGTAACGAATGCGCCGAAGCGTTCATCCATCGCGAGTACGAGATCGCCAGCGGTCGCGCATCGCATCCACAGCGACAACATGTGCGCGGCCCGACGATCGATGCGGAAGTAACGCATGCGCAAGGGATCGAACAGAACCGCACCGTCGCGTCCGTCATGGCCGGAAAGCAGCTCGATCTCGGCCCGCAAGCACGGCAGCCGGACATCGCTGGCGGACGAAGGCGCGGCCGCCGCGGCAGCCATGTCAGAGACCCAGCCATTGCCGCGCGGAGGAGAGCGGGCGGCGGAACAGGTAGAGCCCGAGAGGCGTGCTGGCGCCGTACACCTGCGCGGTACCTCGCAATCCTATGCGCGGCAGCTCGCGCGTGGAGCGCTCCAGCGTTGCAAAGGTACGGAAACTCAGCACATCCGCGTCGCTCGGGCGCGCACGATAGTCGGAGCGCGTCACAGCTCCGCTCCACGGGCGCAGCGGATCGACATCGAGAAACAGCTTGACCGGGCTTTGCGCCTCGAGTGCCGCCGCGTCGGAGATCGGAAGAGCACACGTCTGAACTCCAGTCACTTAGGCATCTCGT
>CALFEM010000315.1 GCA_937950105.1 uncultured Alphaproteobacteria bacterium
GACCACCGAGATCTACACTCTTTCCCTACACGACGCTCTTCCGATCTCCGCTTCCTCGGCTCCTCGCCGAGCATGGAGAACAGCCCGGAGACGCGCTCCTCGTGGCCGCCCGCGCCGAGCACGGTGGCGCCGTCCGGCAACTCGCCGGTGATGACGCGGGCGAGCGACAGCTTGCCGCCGTGATTGGTGTAGAGCGTCTTGAACACGACCGCGGACGACGCCTCACCTGCGAGACCGAGACGCTGTGCGGCGCGCTCGACGCCCGGCGCTTCGTGACGCAGCGCCTTGAGCAGCCGCGAGATGCCGTGACCGTCGGCGGCCGAACCGAGCAGCACCGGACAGATCAGCCCCTCGGCGAGTTCTCGCGACAGGTCGTCGAAAATGCGGTCCTTCGGTGGCTCGATGTCGCTCAGCAACTGCTCCATCAGCGCGTCGTCGTAGTCGGCGAGCTGTTCGAGCATGTGGAAGCGCGCCTCGCGCTCGCGATCGGCCTGTATTTCCGGCAGGGGCACGATCTCGGAGACGGCGTGCTCGCGGTAGACGTAGGCGCGCTCGGAGGCAAGGTCGATGAAGCCCGTGGCGACGCCGTTCTCCCAGATCGGGATCTGTCGCAGCACCAGCGGCTTGGTGCTCGCCGGCTGCAGCATGGGGATGATCTCGCGCACCGGCGTCGAGAAGGCGTCGATCTTGTTGAGGAACAGCAGGTGCGGGATGCCGCGGTCTTCGAGCTGTTTCAGGATCAGCTGCAGGGCGGGCACGCGTTTCGGGTCGGGTTCGCAGACGACGACGGCCGCGTCGCAGACCGACAGCGCCAATGCGCCTTCGTGCTGGAATTCGAGCGAGCCCGGGCAGTCGATGAAGGTGAAGTGATCTCCGAGGTATTCGACGTCGGCGACGTTCAGCGCGACGCTCATGCCGTGCGCGCGCGCCTCCGCGCTCTGGTCACCGACCGTGTTGCCGTCGGCCACGGTTCCAGCGCGCGTGATGGCGCCGCAGCGCTCGAGGATCGCCTCGAGCAGCATGGTTTTGCCGGCGAGATAGGGTCCTATAAGAGCAATGGCGCGAGCTGATCGGCCCGCGCCATTTGCAGCACTTGCTTGGCCCTTGGCTTCGCTCCGTTTGGAGTCACCTTTTTCTGGCATATCGCTTCTCCCGTTTGCCCGCTGTGCGGGATCGCCCCGAGGGGATGGGGCCAGTCCCGGTATCCGCCGGAGCATGTCCGGTCGGCCGATGGAGGGTGCCGGAAGGCAGCCGCCGACCAGCATTGCCGGCGAAAAACGCGCGTCGACTCGCGACCACGACTCCACGCCCGGGAGTGGAGCGCAGTATTCGCATGTTCGCGCCGCGCGGCGGCAAGCGCAAGGGTGCGAGATCAATTGCTAAATCAGAGATGGCGGATCAGAGGCCGAAGTCCGGGTTCGCTATGGTGCATCGCAACATCGATGGAGCTGAATACTTCGCACTGCAACCTGCAGAAAAGACTTTCCGAGTAGAACGGAAAAATTACTTGACCTGCGTTATCCTTGCATCATCATGGATTCGGCGCCCGTTTCGGGAACCACTCCCGTCGCCTGTGCATTCGGTAGTCCGAGTGAGGCGAGAGGGCCGGGTGCCAGCGGTAGAGAGGCGTAGGACATGCGGATCAAGTCCCTGATGACGGCGGCGGAAGCGGCGGGCTACGCGATGGCCCCTGATGCAGATTATTTCCACGACTGCGACGACGTTGCTCCGGAGCTCAGTTCCGAACTCGTCGAGGTGGCCCACGGTCAGGAGCGCGCCGGCCTGCCGGCGGTCGTTTCGCGCACCGCGGTCGCCGAGACCTGGTTCCGCAGCGTCCTCGGCGGCTACCTGGGTCGCCGTGCGCCGGCCTGATCGCTGGCCGCGAGCGCGAGTGATTTCCTCCTGAAGAACGAACCTGAAAGCGCCGGCATTGCTGGCGCTTTTTGCTTGTCCATTGCGTTGTCGAGACCTTCGATTGCGCGACGGCTACGCCCCGCGGGGGTACAGGCTGCTTCTTCCAATGCTTCCTGCCGCACCCTATGTTGCGGCGTGTGCGTAGAAACCGCTCGTTCGAGCGACTTCATCCGACCGGAGACCGATATGCTTCGTGCCCTGTTGCCCGCCACGGCCATCGCTGCAGCACTTCTCGTCCTCCCGCCATCCGCCGCTCAGTCGCAGAATCTCGAGCCGATCAAGGAACGCAAGGCGCTGCTCAAGGAGATGGGCAAGGCGACCAAGGACCCGGGCGCCATGCTCAAGCAGGAAGTGCCGTTCGATCTCGCTGCGGTGAAGGCCGCGCTCGCCGCCTATAAGGCCAACGCGCCGAAGATCGCCAAGCTGTTCCCGGACGACGCCAGGACGGGCGGCGAGACCGAGGCCCTGCCGGCGATATGGGAGAACAAGGACGATTTCGCCAAGCGCTTCGACAAGCTGGTCGCCGATGCGACGGCTGCGGAAGGCAAGATTACCGACGAGTTCTCGTTCCAGGAGGAATTCCCGAAAGTCGTCGGCAACTGCGGCGGATGCCACAAACAGTATCGCGAGAAGAAATGACGTCCGACGACCTCGCCTGACATGGAAAGGCCCGCGTGCAGCGCTGCACGCGGGCCTTTTCTACTTCGCGCGTGGCGGCCGGCTCAGCGCAGGTTGCCGCAGAAGCGCTGAATTCGCTTGCAGGCTTCCTCCAGCACCTCGGTTGCCGTCGCATACGAGATGCGGAACGCCGGGCTACCCTCGAACGCGGCGCCATGCACGCACGCGACACCTTCTTCCTCGAGCAGGGCGGTGACGAAATCCTCGTCGTTGGTGATGGTCTTGCCCTTGGCGGTGGTCTTGCCGATCGCGTCCGCGCACGACGGGTAGACGTAGAAGGCACCCTCCGGCTTCGGGCACGAGATGCCCTTGGCCTGGTTCAGCATCGACACCACGAGATCGCGGCGCTTGACGAACACCTTGTTGTTCTCGGCGATGAAATCCTGCGGGCCATTCAGCGCCTCGACGCCGGCCCACTGCGTGATCGACGTCGGGTTCGAGGTCGACTGCGACTGCAGCTTGCGCATGGCGTTGATCAGCGACTCCGGACCGCCGGCATAGCCAAGCCGCCAGCCGGTCATGCAGTACGCCTTGGAAAGGCCGTTGACCGTGAGCGTGCGGTCGTAAAGAGCGGGCTCGACCTCGGCGGGCGTCGCGAACTTCAGCCCGTCGTAGATCAGGTGCTCGTACATGTCGTCGGTCATCACCCACACGTGCGGGTGCTTGAGCAGCACGTCGGTCAGCTTCTTGATGTCGGCGGCGCTGTAGGCGGCTCCGGTCGGGTTCGACGGCGAGTTGAACAGGAACCACTTGGTCTTCGGCGTGATGGCCTTTTCGAGCGCCTCCGGCTGCAGGCGGAAGCCCTGCTCCATGGTGGTCTTCACGAACACCGGTACGCCGCCGCCGAGTTGCACGATGTCCGCGTAGGACACCCAGCACGGCGTCGGGATGATGACCTCGTCGCCCGGGTTCAGGGTGGCCAGCAGCGCATTGTAGAGCACCTGCTTGCCGCCGGTGCCGACCGAGATCTGGCTCGGCTTGTAGGCGAGGCCGTTGTCTCGCTTGAACTTGGCGCAGATGGCGGCCTTCAGCTCCGGAATGCCGTCGACGTCGGTGTACTTGGTCTGCCCCTTGTCGATCGCCGCCTTGGCCGCATCCTTGATGTTCTGCGGCGTGTCGAAATCCGGCTCGCCCGCCGACAGCGAGATGATGTCCCGGCCTTCGGCCTTGAGCTGGCGCGCCTTCATGGAGACGGCGATGGTGGCGGAGGGCTGGATGCGGTTGAGGCTGTCGGCGATGAAGCCCATGGATCGTAAACCTTTCGCTAACCGGTCGTCTGGCAAACGCAGCACGCGCGGCGGGTGCTGGTGGCCTCGGGCGTGTCCGAGGCGCGCGGAAGCTACGCGCTCGCGTGCAGGCGCGCAAGCAAGCCTTGGGGAGAGCAAAAGCGGCGGACTGTCGCCTTGCGCTACGGACGATGCAGGGGCGCAGACGTGGCGATGGGTCAACTACTGCGGGATCGAGGACGCCCGCCCGGGCTTTTCCCGCGCCGCGCCATAATTGCGGCCCACCGGCGCCACAGGGCGCAGGTTTCATGCACATCGAGGACGTCGTGAGTTTACCGATCCGCTTGCGCCAGGGACGCGTAACGGGACACCAAGAGAGGGAAGACGACCGATGCGGCACCGCAAGGATATGTTGAACAGGGCCCGCCCCCGGACGGAGGCGCTGCGCGTCGCGCGCGACGGCTCGATCGCGCTCGGGCTGTTCACCATCGTCGCCGGGGGCAGCAGTCTCGCCAACGGCCCCGCCGCGCTGCTCGAAAGCCCGGATCGAACCGTGGCGACCGTGGTTCTGGCCGTCGTATTCGCCAGTGGTGTCGCCTTCAGCATGGCTTTTCTCCGCCATTTGAGGTCGCTTTATGCGGTCTCGCGGACCCGCCGCCGCCGCTGATGGGCCGGCAAGGGCGCTCGCTCCGCGCGGACAAAGAATGAGCTGCGCGGGTCGCCGTCCTTGTGCACACAACCTTGAGCATGATCCTCCGCCACATCTTTGCCGTACGCATCACGCCCCCTATATTGATCGCGGGCTCCCCCGGTGATTTGCCGGGCAACGAGGCAGAGGCCACGACGATGACCGACGCGACGAAACAGAGTTCCGGGCACGCGCCGCGTGCCGCGCTTTTCTCGATTGCCCTGGGTCTCGGCGGTCTCGCCGCCGCAGCCTTCACCAGCGACATGAACTTCGCCTCGGGCCTCGAACGCGCCATCGCGGTGCAGGCGTCCGAAGAGGCGCGCCGCGTCGCCGGTCCGGTCGCCGCACCGGTGGTCGGCAGCGAGGCGTTCTGGCTGACGAAACCCGTCGGCGATGCCGCGACGGGCATCCAGCCGGCGGCGTTCGTCGCGAAAGTTGCGCGCGGCGATCGCTTCGACTTTGCCGGCGCGGGCGGCAAGCGCGTGCTCGAAGTCGTGGACGTGCAGGAAATCGCCTCCGATGCGCGCGATGGCGCCAAGCCGGGCAAGCCGCAACTGCTGATCAGCTTCAAGGATATCGCCGGCAGCTCGGCTCCCGCGGTGCGGATGCTGGTCGATGCCGACGCGCCTCTCGCCGTCCTCGCTCCGGTTTCGCGTGAGGTGGATCGCGCGCTATAAGGTCGTTCAGGGGCGCGCGAGCGGGTGGGGTCGCCCCGGCGGCTCGTCGTGGCCGCGCCATTGGCCTGCGGAGCATAACGTCATGCGGCTCAATCCGCCGACGATCGTGATTTTCCTGATCTCGCTGGTGATCGCCGTGGTGGCGTTGATCACCAAGCTTGGTTTCGTGCACATGCCGCGCTACCTGCCGCATCAGGAGTATTGGCTGGCGATCACCGCCTACCTGATCCTGATGGTCGGCACTCTGGTGCGCGGGCTCTGACGCCTGCAGCGGGGCTCGGCGCGCATCACCATGCAATCGGCTTCTTGTCACGAAAGAAGCCGCCGCTCGGACCGTCGTTCTCCAGAGTCGCCAGCCACACGGCCGTCTCGGCGCCGACCTCGACGCTACGCTCGGCGTCGGGCCCGCCCATGTCGGTCTTGACCCAGCCCGGGCACATCGAATTGACCTTGATGTCGGTGCCGGCGAGTTCGGCCGCCAGCGTGCGCGTCAAAGCGTTGAGAGCGGCTTTCGACATGCGGTAGGCCGGCCAGCCCTTGCCCATGTCGGCGAGCTGCCCCAGCCCCGAGGACAGATTGACGATGCGTCCATAACCGCCCTTCTGCATGACGGGCAAAGCTGCCTGCGTCAGCTGCAGCGCGCCGACGGTGTTCACGCGAAACGTCTCCATCACCCTGTCCACGGGCGTGTCGAGCACGCTCGCCGTCGGCGCGCCGGGCCCATCGATGAGGATGCCGGCGTTGTTCACGAGGATGTCGAGGCGGCCGAACATGCCGACCACCTCGGCGACCGCCGAGCGGCAGCTCGCGGCGTCGACCACGTCGAGCGCGATGACCGGAACCTCGAGGCCCTCTTTCTGCAGGGTCTCGGCGGCCGCTTCGCCCTTGGCCTTGTCGCGCGAGCCGAGAGCCGCCATGACGCCCTTGCGGGCGAGCTGGCGCACGGTTTCCAGGCCGATGCCGCGATTGGCGCCGCTGACCAGAGCGATGCGCATGTCCGCCATGTTCGTCCGTCTCCCCGCTTCATTCGGATCGCGAATTTGCGACTACCATAGACGGGTGGGAACGTCAGGCAACAACCGATGCTCCGCGCGGCTCGCCGTACGGAGCATGGCCGCGGCAAGGGGCGCGGCGTCAGGTTTCGGCAACGATCTGCCCAAGGGCGCGTTCGCGCAGAACGCGGCCTTCGATCTCGGCGTCTTCGAGCCGGATCTTGACCAGATCGCCGATGCTGACGATGCCCGCGACACGGCTTCCATCCATGACGAGCATGTGACGCACACGATCGTCTGTCATGCGGTGCAGGACATCGGACACGCGCTCATCCGGTTGGCATGTCGGCACGGGCGATCGGGTCGCGGTCGAGATCGGCTCGTCGAGGGCGGCGTTGCCGCGCCGGGCCAGGGCATGAATGATCGACCGGTCGGACGCGATGCCGAGCGGGGCCGTGTCACCGGGCTCGGTGACCATCACCGACGCAATGTTACGCTCGTCGAACAAGGCGATGACGTCCTTGATGGCCCGCGTTCTCC
>CALFEM010000316.1 GCA_937950105.1 uncultured Alphaproteobacteria bacterium
ATCCAGATCACTGGCAAGAACGTCGACGCAGGCGAAGCCTACAAGTCTTATATCCTCAGCAAGATTTCCGGTGTTCTCGAGAAGTACGTCGGCCCTGAGCTTTCCGGGCACGTGCGGCTCGAGAAGGAGCGCGTGGGCTTCCGTACCAATTGCTCCATCCGGCTGCGCACCGGCCTGCAGGTGGAGGCGCACGGTGACGGCGCCGATGCCTACGGCAGCGCCGACGCCATGGTCGAGCGGCTAGAGAAGCGGGTGCGTCGCTACAAGCGGCGGCTGAAAAGCCACCACAACGGTCGAGACACGGTCAACGGGCCGGAAGAGTTCGCGCGCGACTATACCGTCCGTGTCTCTGACGACGATCAAGGCGAGGAGAAGGGCGATGCGCCCATCATCATCGCCGAGGCGGAACGCGGCATTCGCGATCTGACGGTCGGTGAGGCGGTGATGCACCTCGACCTGTCGGACAACCAGTTCCTTGTCTTCCGCAATGCCTCGAATGGCGGCCTGAACGTCGTTTATCGGCGGACGGATGGCAATATCGGCTGGATCGATCCGGCGGGAAAGGCTAATGGCGGCGCTTGACCGGCGCGCGAGGATCAGGCTTGTGTCGGCGGTGAGCGGCTGAAGAGCCGCCCGCCGGTACGGTCACGGCACCTCGGGAGGGTGCCTGGAACAAAGTGGTGAGTGCGGTGCGGTATGCGGGCAGAAATGCGCGTGCCGGACTGGAATCGGCCGGAGGTGCACCTTGGCGTGCGCTGCCTGGCACCGAGCCGGCGGAAACCGGACAGGTGGTTGTGATGTTGGTACGAGGGCGGGCGGCCACTTCGGGCGCCGCGCCCTGCCTCGTTTGGAGCGGTTTGCGGCCAACGGGCTCTGATATGGCGTTGTTTTTGCACAGTCTGCGAGATGCGGCTGTGAACGGGTGCCGCCCGCGACGAAAGCGCGGCACGGTGAGCGGAACACGGAATGCCCCTGGGGCGGAACCAACGGTTGGTTAGGACGGCAGGCGATGGACCTCGGTGATCTACTCGTCCCGAACGGGATCATTCCCGTGCTGAAGGCCAAAAGCAAGAAGCAGGCGCTGCAGGAACTGGCCCAGCGCGCCTCCGAAGTCACCTCGCTCGAGGCTCGCGACATCTTCGATACGCTGCTGCAGCGCGAACGTCTCGGCTCGACGGGACTGGGGCGCGGCATCGCCATTCCGCACGTGAAATTCCGTTCGTTGAAGGCGATCGTGTGCCTGTTCGCACGGCTCGAGGAACCGATCCCGTTCGAAAGCCACGACAACGAGCCGGTCGACATCATTTTCCTGCTGCTGGCTCCCGAGCATGCCAGCGGCGATCACCTGAAGGCGCTGGCGCGCATCTCGCGGCTGGTGCGCGATCCGGCGACGCTGGAGCGGCTGCGCTCGGCGCCAGACGCCGAGACCCTTCGCAAGGTGCTGACCTCGCCGGCGACTTCGCACGCCGCCTGAATCCGGGGCCTCCGGGCTGCCTGCTTTCACGCCATCTGCTTCGGCGCAACGATGGCGTTGCAGGCAAAGCAGCCGAACGACGTTGGCGGACTAAGGCGCCTCGCCTCGGACACCCAGACCCTTAGACCATTCAACGACCGGCCACCCGTGCGGCGTCAGCCGAGTACCAGCAGGGCGCCGAGCCCGACACCACCGACGAGGATGCGCCACCAGCCGAACAGCGCATAGCCGTGCTTGCTGACGAACCCGAGCAGATAGCGCACCACGAATACGCCCGCGACGAACGCGGTGACGAATCCCAGCGCGATGCCGGTGACGTCGTCGGCCGCGAGCTTCGACCAGTTCTTGTAGAGGTCGTAGGCAAAGGCCCCCGCCATGGTCGGCATGGCGAGGAAGAACGAGAACTCCGCCGCCGAGCGCTTGTCGGCCCCGAGTAACATGGCACCGACGATTGTCGAGCCCGAGCGCGAGACGCCGGGTACCATGGCCAGGCACTGCGCCAGCCCGATCTTCAGCGCCAGCATCGGCGGGAAATCCATCGCGTCGTGATAGCGCGGCTGCAGCGGCATGCGGTCGACGAACAGCAGGACGATGCCGCCGAGGATCAGCATCACGCAGATCAGCATGGGCGTCTCGAACAGAACGCTCTTGATGAACGAGTGACCGAGCGCACCGATCACCGCGGCCGGCAGGAACGCGATGAGAATACCCGCGACGAAGCGCTGCGTGCGCGCGTCACCCGGCAGTTTCACCAGCAGGTCGAGCAGGCGCGCCGCATAGACCGTCAGGATGGCGAGGATGGCGCCGAGTTGTATGAGGACCTCGAACGTCTTTCCCGGCGAGTTGAAGCCGAGGAAGTGCCCGGCGAGCAGCACGTGGCCGGTGGACGAGACCGGAATGAACTCGGTCAGGCCTTCAAGAAGGCCGAGCAGGATCACTTGCCACGTCGGCATTGTTGTCTCCGGGTCGAACGAATTGCCCGCCGATGCGTCAACTGACACCTGACCGGGCAGGGAAGGGCAGGTACACTCGTCGGCACGTGAAGAATCAGACGCCGTCCGTTTAGCAGAACTTCCTTGCCGATTGCGCCACATCCCGGACACGCCGTCCGCCTAACTGCGGGGATGCAATGTTCCGGTGGCGGACGCCAAAAGGCCGCGCAACCCTGCGGCCGACATCTCGAGGACCATGCACACGCTGACGCACTTCAGGCTCTGCCCGCACTCGCGCTCGATCCGCCTGCTGCTCGGCGAGATCGGCATCGAGGCGCGCCTGGTCGAGGAGCGGCCGTGGGAGTACCGTCCCGAGTTGCTGGCGCTCAATCCCGCAGGCGAGTTGCCGGTGCTGGCGCTCGACAGCGGGCCGGTGCTGTGCGGCGCCTATGCCGCCTCCGAATACATCGCCGAGGAACTGAAGCGGCATCCGATCGACGGACGCCCGGTGCCGCTGTTTCCGGGCACGCGCGAGGAGCGCGCCGAGGTGCGCCGCCTGGTCGACTGGTTTCACGGCAAGCTCGACCGCGAGGTGACGCGCGAGTTTCTCGAGGAGAAGGTTTATCGCGGCTATCGGACCAGCGGCGGCAACACCGGCGCGCCGGATGCCGCCATCCTGCGCGCGGTGCGAGCCAACCTGCGCTATCATCTCAGCTACGTGGCTTACCTCGCGCACGAGCGGCGCTGGCTGGCCGGTGACGACATGAGCTTCGCCGATCTTGCCGCCGCCGCGCACCTCTCGACGCTCGATTATCTGGGCGAAGTGCCTTGGGACAGCTACGAGTCCGCCAAGCAGTGGTATGCACGGCTGAAGTCTCGGCCCTCGTTCCGGCCGCTGCTCGCCGACCGCATCTCAGGTACACCGGCGCCGGTGCATTACACGAACCTCGACTTCTGATCGCGAGGCGCACCGCCACCTATCCGCGGGACTTCACCAGCCATGACGACGGCAGAAGCGAGCAACGACGCGACCGACGACGCGGACGCGGCGCAGGCACCGGCATGGGTGAAGGCCGAAGCGGTGGCGCTCGGCTTCGACGACGTGCGCATCACCACGCCCGATGGTCTCGAGCACCTGCCCTACGACGCAGCGGGCGCGCTCGATCGTTTCGTCGCCGAAGGGCGGCATGGCGACATGGAGTGGATGGCGACACACGCCGCGCGCCGGCGCGATCCGCGCGCGCTGTGGAGCGAAGCGCAAAGTATCGTCATGCTCGCCATGAGCTACGCGCCGGCGCACGATCCGCTGGCCGTGCTCGACGCGCCGACCCGCGCCGCGATCTCGGTCTATGCGCGCGGCAAGGACTACCACGACGTGATGAAGGCGCGGCTGAAGCAACTGGCGCGGACGATCGCCGAGCGTACCGGCGACGAGGTGAAGGTGTTCGTCGATACCGCGCCGCTGATGGAAAGGCCGCTCGCCATGAGCGCCGGCATCGGCTGGCAGGGCAAGCACACCAACCTCGTCTCGCGCCGGCACGGCTCGTGGCTGTTCCTCGGCGCGGTGCTGACCACCGCACGCCTCGCCGCCGACGCGGCCGAGCGCGACCATTGCGGAAGCTGCCGGCGCTGTCTCGACGTCTGCCCGACGGCGGCGTTCCCGGCGCCCTACCGGCTCGATGCGCGCCGCTGCATCGCCTACCTGACCATCGAGCACAAAGGGCACATACCTCACGAGTTCCGCGCCGCGATCGGCAACCGCGTGTTCGGCTGCGACGACTGCCTCGCCGTCTGCCCGTGGAACAAGTTCGCCGCCGTCTCCCGCGAGACGCGCTTTGCAGCCCGTGAGGCGACCGACGATCCGCCCCTCGCTGCGCTGCTTGCGCTCGACGACGCGGCGTTCCGCGAGCGCTTCGCCGGAACGCCGGTCAAACGTACCGGCCGCGACCGCGTCGTGCGCAACGCGCTGATTGCCGCCGGCAACTCTAGCGAGGCAGGGCTTCTGGCCGACGTCCGGCCATTGCTCGACGACGCCTCGCCGCTGGTGCGCGCGGCGGCCATCTGGGCCCTTCGCCGTCTCGCATCCGCGAACGACTGCGACCGCGAGCGGCGACGGCGACTGGAGTTGGAAACGGATGCGGACGTGCTCGCGGAATGGCTATAATGCTCGCTGAAGGTCTGCACCGACGTTGCCTCGTCAATACCCATCAGGAATGCCCCGCATGCGCGCTGTTGCGCCCCAGTCCTTGTTCTGCTTCGGAATCGGCTTCTCCGCGCGCGCCCTGATCGATCGGCTGGATCGCGACACATGGCACATAGCCGGTACCGTCACCACCGATCAGGCTGCGATGGAATGGCGCGACAAGGGCGTCGAAGCGTCCGTATTCGACGGCAGCCGGCCGGCACCGGGTCTGCGCGAAGCTCTGGCCGTCGCGACGCACCTGCTCGTTTCGGCGCCGCCAGGACCGTACGGCGATCCCGCGTTGCTGCACCATGGCGCCGACATCGCAGCGGCGCCGCGGCTCGCCTGGATCGGCTATCTGTCGACCATCGGCGTGTACGGCGATCGTGCCGGCACATGGGTCGACGAGCGCGACGAGCCGCAGCCGACCAGCGGACGCTCGCGCTGGCGCCGCGATGCCGAGATCGCGTGGCAGCAACTCGCCGCCGCATCCGGCAAGCGCTGCGTGCTGTTTCGGCTCGCCGGCATCTATGGGCCGGGCCGCAGCGCCATCGACAACGTGCGCTCGGGCCGCGCCAAGCGCATCGTCAAGCCGGGACAGAAGTTCAACCGCATCCATGTCGAGGACATCGCATCAGCGGTGTTGGCCTCGATGTCGGGGCGCGGCACCAGCGACGTCTACAATCTCTGCGACGACGAGCCGTCGCCACCACAGGACGTGATCGCCTACGCCGCCACGCTGCTCGGCGCGCCGATGCCACCCGAAATCCCATACGACGACCCGGCTCTCGGCGAGATGACGCGCAGCTTCTTCAGCGAGAGCAAGCTCGTGCACAACGATCTTGCAAAGCGTGATCTCGGGCTGCAGCTCGCCTATCCGAACTACCGCGAGGGTCTCGCGGCAATCGCGGCGTCACTCGTGCGCCAGAGTTGAAGACGCCACGCGCGCGGCTCGCGCAAAGCTGCCACCGTTACCGGTTCTTCCCGCCATTTGCTGATGAGGACCGGCGCAAGCACGCGCCGTTCAGGTGCCGTTCAAGCGCCGTGCGCTTTGTTGCCTGAATTGTGTTCGAACCTTGCGAATGTGGCGGCGAGCCGGTGCCCGAGTATTTCTCCGGTGAGACGATCGGGATGTGGGAGAGGGTCATGGACTGCGGATGGAACGTGCGGCATGGGTCGTCACGGAGTTCGTCGCGGGACACGGCATTCCTGGCGGCGGCGGGCATCGCGCTGCTGCTGGCCGGCGCGTCAAATGTGCTCGCTGCGGGTTCTGGTTCCAGCGCCGCCCACGACATGGCGGATCGCTTCGCGCGCAGCGGGGGGGACGCCGGGTCGGCATTGCAGCCTGCTGCACCGGTCAAGGCTCCGGCTGGGAAGTCGACGTCGGCGCAAGCGCAGAAGCCGGCAGCCAAGGCCGACGATCTCAAATCCTACGAGGACGAGTTGCTGGCGCGCGCCCGCGCCGAAGCGGAAGCGCGTGCCAGAGACGACCTCGCCGCGGGCGAGGCCAAAGCGCGCGCCGAACTGGAGCAGCGCCTCGCCAGGGAGCGTGCCGGCGAGACGCGACGCCTGAGCGAACGGCTGCGCACGATTCGCGAGGAGCGCCGGGCGCGCACCGCGAGGGAAGCGGAGGACGCGCGCGCAAAGGCCATGGCGGAAGAGCTGGCGAAGACGGAAGCCGAAGCGCGCCTCGCCGCCGGGAAGCGCGAACAGGAACGCATCGCCGCCGAAAAGGCGGACGCGGAGGCGAAGGCACGAGCCAAGGCCGAAGCTGAACTGCGCGAGAAGGGCGCCGCCGAGCACGCGCGCGCCGTGCTGCGTGAGCGCCAGCGCCACCTCGCCGAGCGCATCGAGGGATACAAGGCAGCGCGCACTGCCGAGATCGCCGCCGCTGCTGCGGCCGAGCGCGCCGCACTGCCGGCCGGGCCGACCACAACCGTTGCCCATGCGCCGACCGTCGTCGAAAGCGCCCCCGCCGTGACCGAAGTCGGATCGCTGCCGGTCGTGGCCGCGAAGCAGGCCGCCTCACATACGGACTTGCGCGACGTCACCGTGCTGCTGGTCATGGACGCCGGCTCGCGCGGCATCCGGCGCTGGAACAAGAATGCCGACCCGATGCTGTGCGTCGGCGGCTCATGCTACGTCAGTCGCGGGGCCGACGTGCCGGCCGAGCAAATGAGCCACGGCAAGGCGTTCGGCCCCGGCGTGGCGCTCGGCAAGCGAGCCGGCGCCTGCAGCAATCATCTCGGCTGTGTGTTCCGCCACGTCGACCTCGGCAGCACGAGGGAATGGCTGCAGCCGGTCGATCTGCGCATTCTGCGCCACGACCGGCGCGAGTCTAAGCTCGTGACGGCCGATCCGACGTGCGCGATCACTGCGGGGCGGCTGTCGTGTGATCGCGCCATCGACGGCGGCACGTGGCGGGCGTGGATCGTTCCGGAGCACATCGCGAGGCGCGCGGGCGCCGCCGCACTCGAAGCCGCTCTGGAGCGCGAACTGGCGCCGCATCACGACATGGCCTCGCACAGCAACCGCTGAGCTGCCTCAGTACGGCCAGATGATCGAGTTCGGCCACGGCTCACGGTGATCGAGCGGACCGCGCGCAGTGCGGGCGTTGCGCCCCGCCGCCTTCGCCTTCACCGAACCGCGCTTCTGGTTCGTTCGTGGCGGCAGCTTCGACGCGGCAGGCTCGGCGAGCTTGGCAGGTGCCGGCGGTGCGGTCTCCGAAGCAACGGCATCCGACGCCGGCGATGTCTCCGCGCTCGTCAGCAGCGCGACATGCGTTCGCGGCAACTGGCGCGCATCCGGTCCCGGTCCGTCGACGAGGATCATAGCCGCGCCGGGCCCCATCGACTTCGCCAGTTCCGCGGTGCGCGCGCGATCGAGGAAGCGCACACGCCGCATGGCGTCGGCTGCGCGATCCGCCACCACGTGCGCGGCATCGCGCTCGCTGTCGAGGCCGAAGGCCAACCAGCGCGCCTGGCCGCGCTTCGCATCGCCCTCGAGCAGCATCGCAGCATGCGAGCCGAGAGGAAGCGACGGCTGGTCGATCGTCACCGGCAGCTTCTCTACGACGCGGCCATTGCGCAGGACGTAGGCGGCGACATCGGCGCGCGAAACGACGACCGACATGACATCGCCGTCAGCACCCGGCGTCGCGCCGGGAGCACTTTCGGCCCGCGACAGGCCCGGAGATGCGAACCGCCCGACCGCCGAGCCGCCCCGCTCGACGGTGCCCCGGTCGACGGTGCCCGTCTCGATCTCGAGAGCGAAGGGCCCAGGTGCGTGGACGATCTGCGCACTGGTACGATGTTCGGCGACGATGACCAGTGCGCCCGGCGTGGTTGCATCGTGCAGCAACCCGGCGAACTCCTCCGGAATACGCGCGGCTGTGGATGCCTGCGCCGTCCGTGCCAGCAGGTCGACGCCACGCCAGATCAACGCGCGCCCGCGCCCCGAAGTCTCCTCCGCGACGGTGGAGACGGAATAGAAACCGCTCGACGAAGATCGTCCGGCGTCGAGTTCGATGCTCGAGAACGCGAGCTCGACATCGCTCCGGTAGACGTGGGCCATGAGATCGGAAGAGCACACGTCTGAACTCCAGTCACTTAGGCATCTCG
>CALFEM010000317.1 GCA_937950105.1 uncultured Alphaproteobacteria bacterium
GACCACCGAGATCTACACTCTTTCCCTACACGACGCTCTTCCGATCTCCGGGGCGAAAGCGCCGCGCTCGCGCGGACGCGCAGCGTCTGGCGGCGCACCGGCAAGTGTGATACGTCGACGCCAGCTTTTCGCATCGCACAATCGAGCTTGACGCCGCGCTTCTCCGACCGGGGCGCCGACGGCAAGGTTGTCGCGCGCTTGAACAACAGGTCCGGCAAAATCGCGTCCGGACGAGCCCCGAGATCTCCGGAACCACCATGCAGCTTCGCAACATCGCCATCATCGCGCACGTCGACCACGGCAAGACCACCCTCGTTGACCAGCTCCTGAAACAGTCCGGCGCCTTCCGCGACAACCAGAAGGTTGCCGAGCGGGCCATGGACAGCAACGACATCGAGCGCGAGCGCGGCATCACCATTCTCGCCAAGTGCACATCCGTCGTCTGGAACGACGTGCGCATCAATATCGTCGACACGCCCGGCCACGCCGACTTCGGCGGCGAGGTGGAGCGCATCCTCAACATGGTCGACGGCGTCGTGGTGCTGGTGGACGCCTCGGAAGGCCCGCTGCCGCAGACCAAGTTCGTCGTCTCCAAGGCGCTGAAACTAGGCATGCGTCCGATCGTCGCCATCAACAAGATCGACCGCCCTGACGAGCGCCACCTCGACGTGCTGAACGAGATCTTCGACCTCTTCGCAAATCTCGACGCCAGCGACGAGCAACTCGACTTTCCGGTGCTCTACGGCTCCGGCCGCAACGGCTGGATGGCGCTCGATCCGGCCGGCCCGCAGGTCGACCTGGCGCCGATGTTCGAACTCATCATCAACCACGTGCCGCCGCCGAAGGTGGACGACGGCCCGCTGCGCATCCTCGCCACGACGCTGGAGGCCGATCCGTTCCTCGGCCGAATTCTCACCGGCCGCATCCGCTCGGGCACCATCAAGCCGAACCAGCAGCTCAAGGCGCTGTCGCGCGACGGCAAGGTCATCGAGACGTTCCGCGTGCAAAAGGTGCTCGCCTTCCGCGGCCTCGAGCGCACGCACGTCGATCTTGCCGAGGCCGGTGACATCGTCGCCATTGCCGGCATGACGGAAGCGACCGTCGCCGACACGCTGTGCGACCCGAGCGTCACCGAGCCGCTGCCGGCGCAGCCGATCGATCCGCCGACCCTGTCGATGACCTTCCGCATCAACGACGGACCGTTCGCCGGTCAGGAAGGCGACAAGGTACAGAGCCGCGTCATCCGCGACCGGCTGCTGAAGGAAGCCGAGCGCAACATCGCCATCAAGATCGAGGAGAACGCCGACAAGGACTCGTTCAACGTGTCCGGGCGCGGCGAACTGCAGCTCGCGATCCTGATCGAGAACATGCGCCGCGAGGGCTTCGAACTCACCGTGTCGCGACCGCGCGTCGTCTACCAGACCAGCGAGACCGGCGAGCGCCTCGAGCCGATCGAGGAAGTCATCATCGACGTCGACGAGGCGCACTCGGGCGCTGTCGTCTCGAAGCTGTCCGAGCGCCGCGCCGACCTGATGGAAATGCGTCCCTCGGGTGGCGGCCGCCAGCGCCTCGTGTTCTTCGCGCCGACGCGCGGTCTGCTCGGCTACCAGAGCGAGCTGCTGTCGGATACGCGCGGCACCGCCGTCATGAACCGCCTGTTCCACGAGTACGCACCGCACAAGGGCGAGATCCAGGGCCGCCGCACCGGCGTGCTGATCTCCAACGGCGTCGGCGAAGCGACCGCCTATTCGCTGTTCTACCTGCAGGACCGTGGACCGATCATGATCGCGCCGCAGACGCGCGTCTACGAGGGTATGATCGTCGGCCAGCACACACGCGACAACGACCTCGTGGTCAACGTGGTCGAGAACAAGAAGCTGACCAACATCCGCGCCGCAGGCAAGGACGAGGCGCTGACGCTGACGCCGCCGATGCGCCTCAGCCTCGAGCGCGCGCTGTCCTACATCGTCGACGACGAGCTGGTGGAGGTGACGCCGGACTCGATCCGTCTCAGGAAGCGCTGGCTCGACCCGAACGAGCGCAAGAAGCAGGAGAGGAAGCGCGAGGGCGAGGCGGCCTGACGCCCCCGGCGAGCGCATTCGGAACTTTTCCTTCGAAGCCCGGGCAGAACTGCCCGGGCTTTTTCGCATTGTCCTCTGGCGATCTCAGAACCTTGTGACCACTTGAGCGTTGTAGCCGCAGTATCGGCCGCACTGCGGCTGGACCGGCGCAATTACGCTATAACATTCACTGGAGAGAGATCGATGCGAAAACTGGCGATATCCCTCGCAGCTTTGACGCTGGCTGCTGCTCCTGCCTTCGCCAACGACGATGTCCCGCCGTCGGCCGAGGAGCAGAAGTCCATCACCGCAGCCCTCGAAGCGCTCGGCTGCAAGGGCTGGGACGAGATCGAAAAGGAAACCAAGAAGGACGGCGGCTACCACTTCGAGATCGACGACACGCAATGCGCCGATGGCCAGTACGACATCAAGCTCGACAAGGACTTCAAGTTGACCAGCAAGTCCAAGGACTGATCGGCTCCGGTATTTCATGCGGTGCGAGTGGGGTGCACGCCCCTCCCGCGCCGCACTTTTCATTGTGCAATCCAGAGCCGGATCGGACCCGGTCTTGACCTGTCGCTACTCCCGGACCAGCATGTCGGAATGGCAAACCCGAGCCCCATAGCGCCGTTCGACATCGCCGGCTTCGTCGCCGACCGGGCGAGCTTTCGCCTCAGGCTACAGGCCGGCGAAAAGGTCTTTCTCAAGGGTGACGCGGCCGACGGAAGCATGTTCGTCGTGCTGTCGGGGCTCATCGACGTCATCGTACTCGGCAAGGTTCTGGCGTCGGTCGGCCGCGGTGGCATCCTCGGCGAAATGGCCATGATCGATTGCACCCACCGCAGCGCCGCCGCGCTCGCGCAGGAGGATGCCGAACTGGCGGTGCTGACGCGCAGGATGTTCAGCGAACTCATCGCCGAGGAACCGCAGCTGGCGCTGGCCGTCATGGGGATCATGCGCCAGCGCATCACCGCTTTCGCACACCTCGCCAAACGGCGTTGAGGCGCCGCCGCGCGCGCTTCACGCTGCTCGAGTTGTGCGCAGAGAGGCCGCACGCTGCGGAACCCCCGGCTCCATTCGACGTTGTTCAGCCGAACAATTCGTATCGATGGAGTAGTCTCATGCGCGGTATCCTGTTGTGGCTCGTCGGCTTGCCGATTCCGATCATCATCCTGTTGTATCTGTTCAACGTCCTTTGACGGTGGGGCGATGGCCACTGGCCCATACCACGGTCGGTCAGCCCCGGCTGCGCGCGTGCAAGGCTTGCACGACCGCCTCGCGCAGTAACGCGGGATCGATGGGCTTCTCGACAAACACCGCGTCCTGCAACGGACTCGGCACGCCACCCATGCGGTCGCGAGACTCCATACCGGAGACGCAGACGACCGGGACGCCGTTGGTCGCCAATTCGTCGGCCACCTCCTCGGTCGTTTCGCCGTTTCCGAGAACAAAGTCGAGGACCGCGAGATCGAGCCCCGGCGAACGGCCCAAGGCCAAGCGCGCCTCGCCCGCAGTCGATGCGACGATGATGGCGGCGGCACCCAAGGACGACAGCATGTCCTCGATATCCATGGCGATCAGCGGCTGATCCTCGACGACAAGAACGGTCAGACCTGTCAACGGCGCTTCCACAGATTGAGTCATTTGGGTATCCACGCCCCGGTCCTGAAAGTCGTTTCTCGGCCAACGGGCAAGCCACACGTTCGGCTTCGAAGCAGCGCGTTTCTCCGACCCCCGACGCTAGGCCAGTTGGCCACCGGCGTGTATGTCGCCTGACATAAACGCTTCGATAAAATTTCCTCACTTTCACGGCAGCTCCCGGGGTATTCATCTTGCTGCCGCGCACCGGTGCGCCGCGTTCTCTGCCTGTGCCCGCATGACACGAAATCATCCGCCCGCGAGTTCGAACAACAAGCCTGCACGCCCGCGCGGACGCGACCTCCCGCACACGCAGTGCGCGCGTTGTCCGCTGCGAGCCAACCCCAACCTGAGAAAATTCTCGGCGGCCGAACTCGAATTCGTGCAGCGCTTCAAGATCGCGGAGATCGAGGTGCAAGCCGGTCGCGTGATCCTGCGCGACGGCGAACGCGCACCGCATCTCTACACGGTGCTCGACGGCTGGGCGATCCGCTACAAGTTCGCCGGCGAGGGTCGCCGGCAGGTACTGAACTTCGCGTTGAAGGGCGATTTGATCGGCTTGCAGTCGGCGCTGTTCGACAAGATGCACCAGACCGTGGAAGCCCTGACCGACGTGCGCCTTTGCGTGTTCGACCGCAAGCGCATGTTCGAGCTTTACCGCGAGCATCCAGGCCTCGCCTATGACCTGACGTGGCTCGCGGCCCAGGAGAAGACCATTCTCGGCGAGCATCTCGTCAACATCGGCCAGCGGCCCGCCATCGGGCGGCTCGCCTACATCATCCTGTTCCTGTTCGACAGGGCGCGCCGCGCCGGGTTGACCAGCAGCAACACGCTTGAGATGCCCATCACACAGGAAGATCTCGCGGATGCCATGGGCCTTTCCATCGTCCACACCAACAAGACGCTGCGCCGCATGCACGCACTGGGACTGATCGAGTGGCGCCGGAACCGGCTGACCATCCTCGACATCGAGCAGCTCTCGCATCTCGCGGAGATCGAGAGCGTCACCGCGCAGCAGCGCCCATTCATCTGATCCTGCTATTCGGCGCTGCGGTCCTCGACGATCGGACCGGCGTCGTCTTCGACGATGTCGGTGATCGACCCCAGTGGCGTCGCCAATTCATAGATCAGACCGCTCGGATGATAGGTGATCGTCGGCCGGTCGCCGCCATGACCGATGTGCTGCGCCAGGAGAATGCGTCCGAAACCCCGGCGTGTCGGCTCGCTCACGAGCGGCCCGCCGATCTCGCGCCACCTGAAGCGGAACATCGCTGCCGCGTCCCTGCGTCGTTCGATACGCCATGTCACCTCGACACGGCCGGCGAGCACCGAGAGTGACCCGTGCTTGGTCGCGTTGGTGGCCAGCTCGTGAAGCACGAGCGCGAACGTCTGAGCGGTGCTGGCGTTGAGCGCGACTTCCGGACCTTCGATCGTCGCGCGTGCCGCGAAAGGCTCGAGTTCCTGGCGCGCCAGCGTGCGCAGCGATGCCCCTTGCCATGACTTGTCGAGCAACAGCGTGTGGGCCCGCGCCAGCGCATGCAGCCGTTTCATGAAGATGTTCCGCGCCTCGCTCACCGAGCGGCCGTCGGAGAGGCTGCGTGAGGCGACCGACTGGACCACCGCCAGCGTATTCTTCACGCGATGGCTCAGTTCGCGCGTCAGCAGCGACATCTGTGCATTGGCCTGCGTCAACTGCGCCTGGCGCAGCGCCATGGCGGCCACGAAGCCCGACAGCATCGCGGTGCCGAGCAGCGTCGCGAGCACGGCCATGTAGGCTTTGGAGTAATCGATGCCGTCTTCGAATGCCGGAGTCGACGAGTACACCATCGTCCAGGCATTGCCGTACCTTTTCAGCCCCGACGTGATCGAATACCTCGGCCGTTCGTCGCCCGCCGCCGGGGTCTCATAGAGAAGGCCGGCCGGGTCGGGCTTGTCTCCGTCATAGATGCGCACGTCGAAGAAATGACCTGCGGCCCCGCCGGCGTCTTTCGAGCGGATGCCGTCGAAAAGCTTGCCGGCACGGAACGGCGCGTAGACAAACCCGCGAAGCTTGCTGCGCCGATCTTCGGCCGTCTCGGGAGGCGGCGAGACCGAGTAGACCGGGAAGTAGAGCAGGAAGCCCGGCTGAACGTCGCCCGACGTCTCCTGCACCAGGGTCACACGATGCGAGAGCACGGCCTGGTTACTGTCCCGCGCCGCGTCCATTGCAGCCCGTCGCACCGGATCGGAATACATGTCGTAGCCGATGGCGCGCAGGTTGCGATTGGTCTCGGGCTGAATGCGCACGATCGCGGTATACAGCGGGCGGTCACCCTCGGGAGTGATCGCGTAATCGGCATATCCACCGTCACGCATAGACCGTTCGTGCGCCGCTTTTGCTTCGGGCGCCACGACCATGCTGAAGCCGACCGCCTGAATGCCCGGATACGCGCTGCCGATGTCGAGCGTGTCGACAAACGTCTTGAACTCGTCGCGCGACAGATCCGGCTTTGTCAGCATCATGGCGCGGGCCCCGCGCAGAACCTGCTCGTAGGCCGTCATGGTCTGCTCGATGCGCGACGAGAACTGGCTCGATACGTCCTCGAAGCGACTACGGGCCTCGCCGCGGACCATTTCGGCTGTCAACTGCCACATCAGGGCGCAGCTGATCAGGCCGATCAGCAGCACGAGCCAAGCCGGGCGCAGCGACGGAGCAAACAACCGCGCTGCGAGCTGCGGCCAATCGAGCGGCGATTTCGTGCGGTGCGGCATATGCTGAAACCGGGCGGCGGAGGACCAGAATCGCAGAAACGCCGCCGCTCCGTACCGGTTCCAGCCGGTTTGCCACCGCCCACGCCAAGGTCTGGCGGACCGGCCGGCGGCGCGCGTGCCCTCTCCGACCCGGCCACGCTACTGAAGCTTTCCGCCAAGCTCAAGCCGATATGCCCCGACGCGGTTTGTCCGACGCCCGTCAGGCCTTCGGATCATAGGCGCCCGGCGGAATCATGCCGTGGACATAGGCAAGATACAGCGCGTCGAGTTGCGCCCACAGCACGTCGCACTTGAACTTCACCGCATCGACGCAGGCCTGCTGCTGCTCGCGCGTGACGGCGTAGGTCTTGATGAACTCCAGTGCGAAGGTCGCGTCGCGCGGCGCCTGCGACAGGCGGCGCTTGAAGTACGCCATGACGTGATCGTTGACGAAGCTGTAGTTGGCCAGCATGCCGGCGATCCGCTCGCGATGGATGCTCGGCGCGAACAGCTCGGTAAGGGATGATGCGGCCGCTACGACCAGAGGCTGCTCGACGACGAAGCGGACATAGGCCTCGACGGCGAACCGCGTCGCAGGCAGTGCGCCGCGCATGCTCGTCACGTAGTCGCGATCGAGACCGAGGCAGTCGGTGAGGACGAGCCAGCGCTCGATGCCACCATGTTCGTCGGGAAGCTGCCCGTCGTGATCATGAATGCGGTGAATCCATTCGCGCCGCAGCTCGCGATCGTGCACGCGGCTCATGAAAGCAGCGTCCTTGCGCGGGATCGCCTCCTGATAACAATAGCGGTTGAGGGCCCACGCCGCGACCTGCCCCTTGTCGAGCTTGCCTCCGTGCAGAAGCTTATGGAACGGATGCAGATCGTGATAGCGCTCAGGCCCGACGGCTCGGATCTGCGCCTCGAACTCCTCGCGGCTCCACGGCGGCAGCGACCTGTCGAACGTCCTCACGAACTCGTTCATGCCTTTTATCCTCCCTCGCAGCCGACCCGTCGTTCAGTGCGCATCTGCGGCGCCGGGGCCTGGTCGGCGGCGAGCTTTGGTCGGACGCCAAGGGAGTTAATTGACCGCAATCAAGTGAGCAGATCACACTCGATCAAAGCTTTGTGTTGAGACGTGTCATCGCGCGTTCATCCGCGCTTCACGGCGGCACGCCCGCTCAGGGTGTCCGGTCGGTCGCGATCATGACCATGGCGATGGTCGCCGCGATAGCGGCGATGACGACGGCAGTCAGCACCGCGGGGCGCTCCGATCCCCAGACCAGAGCCGTGACGCCGACCGAGCCCCACGCCATCGACAGGGCGAGAGCCTTGATCGCGGGCCGGATGGCGCGGCGCTGTTCGAAGCGATGCGCCTCGGCCAGTCCGTGACGCAGGATCGGGATGCGACCGAGTGCCCCGTGCAGGCGTTCGCTCGAGCGCGCGAATGCCCACAGGGCCACCAACACGAAAGGTGTCGTCGGCAGGCCGGGCAGCACCGCTCCGGCCATCGCCAGCGCTGTCGCCACCAGCCCCACGGCTACCAGGAACAATCTCGGCACGGCGTCTCCTTTCGCTGCGCGCTCGCCGCATATCGCCGAACCTGCACACGACCGCAACCTCGACACTCATCGGTCGCGACTGGCCCTCGTGGCGCGAGGTTCAACCGCTCACATGCGACGACGAGGCCAGCACGCCGGACAGGATACGCGCGAGAAGCCCGGCGAGTTCGCGCGGAATGTCGCCGAGTTCGCGCTGGCGCGCCACGAGCGTCAGCGTCCGCGACAGGCGCGGGCCCGGCAGGATCACGGTTTGTAGCCCGCCGCGGACGTGGGCTTCCAGGTTGCAGAGGGGAGTGGTGATGGCGAACGCCTTGCCGCGCGCAACGCTCGCTGCCACGCCGAACGGCGTATCGAACTCGAGTTTGCGTGGCGGCTCGAAACCGAGTCTGCGCAGGTGTCGGTCTACGTCCAGTCCGGTCTGCGAGCGCGCGGAAAAGCGCACGAAGGGCAACTCACTGGCAAGGCGCTTCAGCTCTGCAACCGTGTGCGGCGGCGTCACGCCCTTGGACAGCAGCAGCACATAGGGCTCGCGCGCCAGCACGAAGCGCTCGAGCCCGGGTGTATCCTCGAGATCGTCGACCCCGACAAACATGTCGAGTCTGCGCGTCAGCAGCGCACCCGCGTGCGATGCCGTGAGGCCCGACAGTACCGCCACCTGCTCGGCGCGCGACGCGAGCCACTGCGCCAGCTCGACGCTGACCGCGCGCGTCAACGAATCGACGAGACCTACGCTGAGCTGAGGCACGCGCCCGCGAACCGTACCGCGCAGCAGCGACGGTATCTCGCGAGCATCGGCGAGCAGCACCGCCGCCCGCTGCCGCAGCAGGCCGCCGGCTGGCGTCAGCGCCAGCGGTCGCACCGCCCGATCGAACAGAAGCGACCCGGTGCGCCGTTCGAGTTCGGCCACGGCGAGCGATATGGCCGGCTGGGTGAGACGCAGACGGCGCGCGGCCGCCGCCATGCTGCCCGCGGCGCAGACGGCGACAAAAATCTCGAGTGAACGCAGATCGAACGGCAGATCGCCGGTGGTCTCGGTCATGACGCTACTATAAGCAGGACTTATATTTTATTCCAGACGCGAATATCGTTTCATCAAGGCGCCCAGCACCCGCCGGGCGCCTGTCGAACCGCGCCCTGTCCGGGCCGTCGCGGAGACGTCATGACGAGCCGCTCCTATTCCATTCTCGGTGTCCTGCGCGAGGCTTTGCGCGGCCACAGCGGCTGGACGCCGGCGTGGCGCGAGTGCGAACCAAAGCCGGCTTATGACATCGTCATCGTCGGTGGTGGCGGCCATGGGCTGGCAACCGCCTACTATCTTGCTAAACGCTACGGCGTGCGCAACGTAGCGGTGCTGGAGAAGAGCTGGATCGGCTCTGGCAACGTGGGCCGAAACACGACCATCGTCCGCTCGAACTACCTGCTGCCCGGCAACATTCCGTTCTACGAAACCAGCATGAAGCTGTGGGAGGGCCTGGAGCAGGACCTCAACTACAACGCCATGGTTTCACAGCGCGGCATCCTCAATCTCTACCATTCCGACGCGCAGCGCGATGCCTACGCACGGCGCGGCAACGCCATGCGGCTGCATGGTGTCGATGCCGAGTTGCTCGATGCCACCGGCGTGCGCCGCATGTACCCCTGGTTGAACTTCGATGACGCGCGCTTTCCCATCAAGGGCGGTCTGCTGCAGCGTCGCGCGGGTACCGTGCGCCACGATGCCGTCGCCTGGGGTTACGCCCGCGCCGCTGACCGCCTCGGCGTCGACATCATCCAGAACTGCGAAGTCACCGGATTTCGCATCGCCGGCGGGCGCTGCACCGGCGTCGAAACTTCGCGTGGGACGATCGCAGCGCGCAAGGTCGGTCTCGCCTGCGCCGGCAACTCGTCGCGCGTCGCGGCGATGGCGGGCCTGACGCTGCCGATCGAAAGTCACGTGCTGCAAGCGTTCGTCTCGGAGAGCATCAAGCCGCTGGTCGACGGCGTCATCACCTTCGGCGCCGGGCACTTCTACATCAGCCAGTCCGACAAGGGCGGCCTCGTCTTCGGCGGCGACATCGACGGCTACACCTCGTACGCGCAGCGCGGCAACCTGCCCGTGGTCGAGGATGTGCTCGAAGGCGGCATGGCGCTGATTCCGCGCATCGGCCGCGTGCGATTGCTGCGCTCGTGGGGCGGCATCATGGACATGTCCATGGACGGCTCACCCATCAT
>CALFEM010000318.1 GCA_937950105.1 uncultured Alphaproteobacteria bacterium
ACCGACCGCCGCCTCGTGCTGGCCACTCAAGCCGGCCTGCCGCTGGTCGCCCGCCCGTTCGCCGCCATCGCCGAGGCGATCGGCAGCACCGAGGCGGATGTCATCGACCGCTTCGCGCGGCTCGCCTCGAGCGGTGTTCTGCGCCGTATCGCGGCGGCGCCGAACCATTACGCACTCGGCATGACCGCGAATGGCATGACCGTCTGGGACATCGACGACGATTGCGTCTCCGCGCTCGGCCGGCAGATCGGCGCGCTGCCGTTCGTCACGCACTGCTACCGCCGGCCGCGCGCACGTCCCGCATGGCCGTACAATCTGTTCGCCATGGTGCACGGCGCGAGCCGCGACGAGGTCGAGCGCAAGCGCGCCGAGATCGCGGCGCTGCTCGGCCCGGCCTGCGGCGCCTCCGACGTGCTCTATTCCACACGCATCCTGAAGAAGACCGGACTGCGCCTCTCGCAGAGTGGAGCCTGACCCATGTTTCGCCTCTCCCACTACATGAAGCAGCTCGTCGCGCCGACTCCCGTCCGTCGCCGCGCAGGTGCGACGGGCGACGTGCGTCCTGTCGTCATCTGGAATCTGACTCGGCGCTGCAATCTCAAGTGTCGTCACTGCTACTCGGTGTCTTCGGACCATGACTTTCCGGGTGAGCTGACGAGCGAAGAAGCCATCGCCGTGCTCGACGATCTCGCGGCCTTCAGGATTCCGGCACTGATCCTCTCCGGCGGAGAGCCGCTGTACCGGGCCGATACCCTCGACATCGCGCGGCGCGCCAAGGCGCACGGGCTCTACACCGCCCTGTCGACCAACGGCACGCCGATCGCCGGCGATATGGCCGATGCCGTCGCCGATATCGGCTTCGACTATGTCGGCATCAGTCTCGACGGCATCGGCGCCACCAACGACTGGTTCCGAGGCCAGACCGGCGCCTTCACGACGGCGCTCGCCGGTGTGCGCGAATGCAAGCGTCGCGGCGTCAAGGTCGGCTTGCGCTACACCATGACGAACGACAACTCCGCCCAGCTTCCCGAACTGCTCGCCCTTGCCGAAGCCGAGGGAGTCGAGAAGTTCTACCTCTCGCATCTCGTCTACGCCGGGCGCGGCAACAAGCATCGCGCCGACGATGTCGCCTGGCCGGTGACGCGGGCCGCGATGGACCTGCTCATGGAGACGGCGTGGCGGGCCGCGAGCGAAGGCCGCGATCTCGACATCGTCACCGGCAACAACGATGCCGATGCCGTGTATTTCCTTCGCTGGGCAGCCGAGCACTTTCCCGCCGAGACGATCGATCATCTGCGCGCCCATCTCGAAGCGTGGGGCGGCAACTCGTCGGGGCTCGGCGTCGCCAACATCGATACGCAAGGTATCGTGCATCCCGATACCTACTGGTCCGGCTATGCGATCGACAGCGTGCGCAAGCGTCCGTTCAGCGCCATCTGGCAGGATGCGAGCGATCCCATGCTGGCGCAGTTGCGCACCCGGCCGCGACCGTTGAAGGGACGCTGCGGCGCCTGCGCCTACAAGGCCGTATGTGGCGGCAACACGCGCATCCGCGCTCTGCAGCTCACCGGGGACCCGTGGGAAGCCGATCCCGCCTGCTACCTGAGCGACGCCGAGATCGGTGTCGAAGATGGCGCCGCGCACCCGGCCCGCATCGAGGTCACGCCCTTCAGAGGACAACGTCATGATCCCGCGCATCGCTACGCTTAGCCTCGCACTCGTCTTCGCGACGGGTGCTGCGGCGCAGGCGCCGTCGCCAGATGCTGCCGCCGTGTTCGCAGAGAAGTGCGCGGTGTGTCACGGTGCCGACCGTCTCGGTGGCAGCGGGCCGGCCCTCATTCCCGACACGCTCGGCCGCATGAAGCCCGAGGCGATCGCCACCGTCATCGAGGCAGGCCGCACCGCGACGCAGATGCCGGCGTTCGGCGCCGACCTGTCGAAGGACGTCATCGGCGCGCTCGCCGCCTACATCAAGTCCCCCCTCGGCACCGTTCCGACCTGGACGCGCGCAGACATCGACAAGAGCCGCAGTTTCGCAGCCGGCTATACGGCCGCGCAAACGCCTGTGTTCAAGGCCGATCCGCTGAACCTGTTTCTCGTCGTCGAAACGGGTGATCATCACGTCTCGGTGCTCGACGGCGATACCTTCGAGCGTCTCGACCGCTTCGCGACACCCTATGCGGTGCATGGCGGTCCGAAGTTCACGCCCGACGGCCGCTTCGTCTTCGTGATGTCGCGCGATGGCTGGGTGCAGAAGTACGACATCTGGTCGCTGAAGGAGGTCGGGCGCGTGCGCGCGGGCCTCAACTCC
>CALFEM010000319.1 GCA_937950105.1 uncultured Alphaproteobacteria bacterium
ATCCGCATCGGTCGCGATGGCGCCGTGGCCGTCCCTTCCGCCGGCGCGGAGGCCAGCGCACTTGACCCTGAAGGGGTGCGCACCTAAAAGCCGTGCAGCCGCCCGTTCGGGTGGCCGTGTCCGGATCGCCGGACCAGCGGACATGCGCCTCGTCCGGAGATGGCGCACCGCGCAATCGGCTCTTCGTGTCGAGGTGCGGGCGGGTAGCTCAGTGGTAGAGCATCTGACTTTTAATCAGATGGTCGAGGGTTCGATCCCCTCCCCGCTCACCAATGTTTTCAATGTGTTATGCTGTGGCGCTGGGCGCCTTCTAGCGTGTCGGGTCCCGTGTGGGTCCCGGGCGTGCGTCGATTGCCCAGCCTGAGTTCGTCGTTAAACTACGACCTCGGAAGTTCAACGGGAGTTCGCGCATTATGTCGAAGCTGCTGCGGTTGTCGGTGTGTCTATACACTCTCAGCGGCACCGCATCGGGTGCGTTGGAACTGCCGTCGCCCGAGATCGAAGCGAAGGAGATAACTTCTGGCGGTCAACTCGTCGCATGCTCACTAGGGTTCACCGCGGCCGTTCGAGATCACGTTTATAGGGGAGGCGGGCCGGTGGGCGTGACCGGAAGCGTTGGGCTGTGGCGGAAAGCCTCCAAACTCTACGGCACGTTCAAAATTGTCGGGGCTGACTTGAATGGTTCCAATGCTGATCTCTTTAAGGTCGCGAATGGGGTGCTTTTTGACCGGGACGGGAACCCGACTAAGCAAGTGAGTTCGGCCTGCGAAGATCCCTTGCACTATTGTGCGGCAGTTCCATCCGATGCGTTTCTCGCAATTATGGAGAGCATCGCGAATAGCGGCGGCGTCCGGCTGGCGTACAACCGACGGGACGGCGGGATGGACGTCCCTATTGATTTGCCAGTTGCCCCGGACGTTGCGTTGAAGCTTCTCAAATGTACAGAGCGACTTGTGGCTCCCTTGCCGGATGGCGGGGCGTCCCGCCCGTGAAGCGGGCCCTCAAAACCCTGAGCCCAATCGGCTCAGGGTTTGGCAGCGCCGGCCGGCTTCTTCGGCAGCATGATGTCGAGCGCCATCTTCCAGCGCATGTGCTTCTCGCGCTCGCGCATCCAGTATTGGCGCAGGCCTTCGCCGGTGAGGAAGGCGCCAGCGAGACTGTTCTTGGTGCGATACTGCTGCCACGTCGGACTGTCGAAGAAGCGCTGGAACAGTCTCTGGTAATAGCTCTCGGCATCTTTGGTCATGCCGGGCGGACCGACCACCGAGCGCTGCATCAGGTAATGGAACTCCATGCCTGTCTCGCGCAGCGCCGGCACGCGTGGATAGCCGGCGAGGCGCTGCGCGGAGAAGGCGGCGATCGGTTTGGTCAGGCCCTTCGGGTAGAACTCGTCCTGCTCGGAAGGATTGTTGACCGTCGAATCCGCGCGCTTCTCGGCCAGCTCGCGCGCGACTTCGCCGCCGCCCTTGAACGGCTTGTAGCTCATGCGCAGGCCATAGGTCGCGTTGAGGAAGTCGGTGAGCAGGCTGTCTTCGGCGCCGGTTCCTGTGCCGGCCATGATCCACTCGCCGCCCTTCGCCTTCACCGCCTTGACGAAGTCGTCCACCGTATTGATGTCGGTGCGCTCCGCGTTCACCCACAGCAGGAACACGTCCTCGGCGAGACGGCCGACCGGTGCGAACTGCGCAATGTCGATGCCGAGATCGGGCTGCTCGAGCGGCGTCGTGTAGTAGCTGTTGAGCGTGAACAGGATGACGTTGTCGGCGCCCTTGCGCGATTTGAGATAGGCGAGCGCTTCGGCCCCGGATTTGCCGGCCTTGTTGACGACCGTGATGGCGACGGGCACCAGCTTCTGGTCGGCCATGGCCTTGGCGATGAAGCGCGCCGCCTTGTCGGCTCCGCCGCCTTCGCCGGCCATGACGACGAACTCGATCGTCTGCGAGGGGGCCCACTCGGCGCGCGCAGGCAATGCGCCGAATGCGGCGGCGAACGCGATCAGGGCGGCGAGCGCGTGCGCGCCATGCCGGATGATCGAGGGTGCTCTCATCATGGCTCTGGAGGTCATCACCGTTCCCCGCGCATGCCTTTCCCGACGGTGCGAAGCGCGACTGGCGGGCATCAGTAGATCCAGACTTCGACGCGACGGTTGAAGTCGCGCCCGGTGTCGCTGTCATTGCAAGCGACCGGCGCTAGCTCGCTGTAGCCCTTGGCGCTGACGCGGCTGGCGAGCCCGGCGCCGCCGGGCGTCGCGAGCAGGGCGCGGCGAACGGTGTCGGCGCGGGCGCGGGCGAGTTTCAGGTTGCCCTGGAATTCGCCGCGCGAGTCCGCGAAACCGAGCAGTGCGACGCGCTTGTCCTTGATGCCGTCCTGCTTCAGGAACGCGGCAAGGCGGGCGACATCCTGCGTCGCCTTGGTGTCGAGGCGGAACGATGCGGTTTCGAAGCGGAAGGTGGTGGTGAGCCGGCGCGCGGCCGTGATGTCGCCGATCAACTCGCGCATCAAGGCGAAGTCGAAATCCTCGGCCGGCATGTTGAGACCGTAGGCGATGCGCGTGCCCTGTTCGCGGAAGTCGAGCAGCTCGGGCGACTGGTCGACGAAGTTCGCGGTCTTCAGCACATCCTGTCCGGCGGGCGAAAGCGCGAAGTCGAGCAGTTCCTGGCCGAGTTGGCTCTTCGGCCGACCGCGTGTGTAGAAATAGAGCCGCCGCGCCATCGGGAATTCCTCGGTCTTGGTCGAGAACGTGGTCGGCACGGAGACGAGCCCGCACGAGGTTTCGACGTTGAGCGGGCGGGCGTTGCGCAGGTAGCCGATGAAGTTGAAGCTGATGCCGGCGGGATCGGCGGCGACCTTGTCGGACCATTCGATGACGGTGCCGAGGCGGATCGCATCGCTGCGCAGCTTGAGGTTCCTCGGCTTCAGCACGGTGTTGTCGAAGTGCATGAGCAGGCCCATGCCGTCGACCGGCGCGTAGACGTTGATCTTGCCGGCCGGCAACCCGAGTTCCGACCAGTCGGAGATGGCGCCGGAGTAGATCCTGGCGAGCGCGTCCTCGGTGATCGAAACGGCCGGGTTCTGGCCGGCCACCAGCACCACCATGGAATCCAGCGCGAAGACATGCTCGCTGCCGGGAACGCGCAAATCTCCCGCGCCGCCCGCGACCAGCGCGCGGGCCTGCTCGTCGGTCATGCGCGCACTCGTCCACACGAGCTCGACGCCGCCCTTCTGCAATTCGGCGTAGCCGGATGCGACGCCGCGCCGGCGCACGTTGAACTGGCCGACGGCGCGGGTTCCGCTCATCAGCTTGAACTCGATGTCGCGCTGATCGGCGCCGATGTTGCGCTCGACGGTAAGTCCGCGGCTTGCGGCAAACGCCTTGACCAGATGCGGCATGTAATCGGTGCCGATGCCGCTGCCGCCTTCCCAGCTGGTGGTGCCGAAGTTGGCTGCAGCACCGGGCCGCACGATGTTAGCCGGCGCTGCCACCGCGGCAGAGGGGCAGGGACCGGCCACGCAATCGAAACGCTCGACCTCGAGCGACATCATGCCCAGCGCCTTCGATTCGATGTGGTAGCGCTTGCCGTCGAAGCCCTTGACCTCGCCGGTGACCTCGAATCCGCCACCCTTGAAGCGCAGCGTCACATCGGCCGCCTCGGCCGGCACCGCCGCCAGCGTGCCGGCACACAGCGCCGTCAGCAGGCCCACGAGACCCAGCCGCCCAATTCTCCCCATCGACATTCTCCGTCCCCTGGAAATTCTTCGCGATCGTCTCAGCCACGCGCCAGCAACTGGCCGAGCGTATCGGGATTGAAGCGCTCACCCTCGCGCAATGTCTGGCCGCACGCGGCCGGACCGAGGCGTACCGTCTCGCGCTCGATCCTGCCGCCCGGGTGCAGACGGATCACCGTCGCCTCGAGGCGGGCGAGGGGACCGTCGCCGCAGTACTCGCCGGCCGGTGTGTCGCCACGGCTCGCGTAGTCGATAAAGAGAGTCACCGCGCCACTGCGCTGCCCGGCCTTGTGCAGGAAGGTATAGACCTCGGCCTTGGTCGCTTCTCCGCGATCGCCGGCATCGATGCGGCTCATGAAGCCGTGACCCTGGGCGCTGTCGCGTGTTGCGGCCGATGCCTGGTCACGGCTCGACGTCTGCCCGGACCAGACGTGCCCGGCACCGCCACGCGCGGCGAGATACTCCAGCGCATGCAGATCGAGATCGACCGGGCTCGACCAGACGACGGCGACCTTGGACACCTGCGAGAAGTCCGCACCCGAGATGTCGATATCGACGCGCTGGCCATCGGCAGTCAGAGCCAGTGGCAGGGGGCCCTCGAAAAGATCGAACGTGAATTCGGAGCGACCGCCGGCGCCGACGGGTACCGGGAATGCGTGAGAGCCGTAGGACACGGTCAAATCTCTTCCGGCAAGGCACGGCGCCTCGACGTCCACAGCGACCATACCACCGGGGAGCAGGCTGGCGCGCGCCGGGATGCTGGTGCAGGCTTGCGAGGACGGGGCAGCAGCGGCCGGCTGCTGGGCTGGCGCGGCGGCGGCGGCGTAGCGCTGCGCTTGCCCGTTGCGATTGTTGTCGGCCTCGGCACGTTCTGCGGCGGCATGTTCCAGCGCCATGCGCCTTGCCTGTGCCTCGGCCGCGGCTCTGGCGCTTCGTTCGGCTTCGGCACGCTCGGCCGCGGCTTTTTCGTCGGCCTTGCGTTTGGCCTCTGCTTCGCTGGCGGCTCT
>CALFEM010000320.1 GCA_937950105.1 uncultured Alphaproteobacteria bacterium
TGCATCCGGCTCCCCTACGCCTTCTCGCGCACTCTGTTTTCCATGACGTCACTCGGGACGCGGGTGATCGTCACGCACGATCCTGTCGAAGGACCGCGCGCGTTCGCGCACGCGCGGCTGCCGGAAGCGCTGCCGCCGGGAGAGCCTGTCGTCGCGACGGCGGCTGACGCCACGTCGAGCGGCGCTTCCGTCAAGTCGGCTGCGACGGGCCTCGCCACGGTGTCGGCAGCGCTCGGCGTCACACCGGCCGTTGCCGCCGAAGCCGCAGCGCGTCAGGTGGCCTTGTCTCCAATACGCACAGGGGCCGGCACAACGCGTACGCGCGCCATCGCTCGTGCCGAGCGCCAGGCCGACATCGCCGCACGGGCCGCGGAGATCGAGGCCGCGGAAGCTGCGCGGGTCGCTGCCGCGGCGGCCGTTGCCAACGCCAACGCGACACTGCTGGCGGCGAAATCGAGCTTGCGCGACGCGCGCCTCGAACTGGTGAAGCTCGAACAGGAGCAGCGCACGATCACAACCCGGCGCAACCAGCTCGAGCAGGGTCTCGCCGATTTCATCAAACGCCAGCGGCAGGCGATGCGGCTGGCGGAGATCAAGACCAGGCAGCGGCAGGCCGAGCATCTGGCGGACGCGGCGAGCGACCGGCCGACCGAACAACTTCTGCGCCGCGCCGAGCAGCGTCAGGCCGAAGCGCAGCGTGACATCGACAACGCCGAACTCGCGGCATCGAAGGAAGCCGAACTCGAAAACGCCATCGCCGGTGCCGACCAGGACCTGCGCGACACCGAGGCCGCCGCCGCTGCCCAGCGCGAGACCGTCGCACGCCTCGAGCCCCCGGTTGCGGAGGCCGAAGCCGCGCTGCCGGCCGTGCGCACACACTTTGCAACGGCACAGAACAGGATCGACGCGGCCAAGGGCGCTCATGCGCGCGCCGTGTCCGCGCTCGCCCAGTACGACAAACCGGCAACCGTTTTCGTCAGCCGCAAGACCGGCCTGCTGTACGTCCGCCAGGGCTTCGAGGATGTGTTCCAGGCGCCCGTCGCCATCCGTATGCTGGAAGCGCCGATCGGAACCCACGTCTTCAACGCGGTGCGCTATGCCGACGACAGTGAGACCAGGCTCGACTGGCGCGCCGTGACGGTCGCGACCGGGGACGGTAACGCGGGCGAAGCCAGGCCGGCCGGGCGCACACGTGCTGCCTCGATGGACGACGAACCCGCGCTTTCGAGTCTGGCCAAGGCGCCGACCGCCGCCAACGCCCTCGAACGCATTGAAATGGCTGATGAGGTTCGCGCACGCCTCAGCGAGATCGTGAAGCCGGGCTCGACGCTGATCGTCTCGGACGTGGGCATCAGCAACGAGACCGGCAAGTTCACCGACATCATCGTGCAACCGCGCTGATCGGTGACGTGCCGACGCGCCGGCCCCGCGGCGGGTATCGCGTTCCTGTACGCGAGTGCGCATATCACAGCCGGCACCGGCGTCGTGGCTCGCGTCCTCGCCGCTATCCCGGCAGCACGATGCGCCGCTCCGGCGGCGCATGCAGGATCGCAACCCTGTCTCCCGCCGACAGCACGCCACCGCGGACGACGCGACAGGTCACGCCGCCGCGCCAGTGCGGTCCGAGCGCCTTCAGCAGCCCCGGGTGCACCTCGTCCATGCGCGCGCACGGAACCGTCTGCCCCGTGACTTCCAGTTCCACCGAACCGACCGAAATTATCGCTCCACGCGCCCGCGGCAGGCGCAGCCCCTCGACCAGCAGGTTGGCGCGGCGCGCGGTCCACGGCAGCGGAACCGGCCCCGCCAGATCGGTGAGACCGGCGAGCGCGGCCTCCCAATCCTCACGCGATAGTATGGTCACCGCGCGCCGCGGATGCTTGAGGCTCTTGTAGTCGTCCTCGATGCCGCGCTCGACCGTCACGGTGACGCGATCGAGGAGGCGCATCGGCGCCCGCCGCGCCGGCCGCACGGCGATCGCCGCGAGGCGTCCCGTACAAGCGGGCGGCGCTGAAGCAGGTGGGCGCGCCGTCATTTCAGCCGAGCAGGGTCCATCCGGGGATCGGCTCGGCGCCGAACAGGCGCCCGTGCAGGCCGCCGAGCAGCACCACGTAAAGCGCCGTGCCGACGACCACCGCGATCAAATCGCCGCTGAGACCGCCAGTGCGGGTGCCGAGCGGTCCACGCCCGCCTTCCGAGCGCCGCTTCAGCGAAATGCGATCGAAGACGGCGTAGGCGAGGAACGATCCGAACAGCACCAGCGAGGCCAGATCGCCGTTTGCGAGCAGATGCGAGAACGCCCAGATCTTCACCGCTGCGAGCATCGGATGGCGAACCTTGTCGCGGATATTCGACGGCACATACGCCGCGACCAGCAGGATCATCGCCGGCAGCATCAGCGCCAGCGTCACATGACGCATCCACAGCGGTGGATCGTAGAGAACGGGGTTCTTGCCCGGCATCACCTGCAGCTTGTGATAGCCGAGCACGATCAACACGAGGCCGATGGCCGAGACGATCGAAAAGGCCGCCTTGTAGGTGCCTTCGCCGAAGCGATCGGTGAAACTGCGCCGCAGCGCCGGATTGGTCGGAACAATGTGGACCGCGAAAAAGAGTACCAGTCCGAGGATCAGCGGTATCATTCAGTTCTCCCGTCACACCTTTGGTCGCAACAGCTCTCTCAGTCTTCCGGCTCGGCGGCAAAGTCCACCCCGGCGGCCGTCCTTCTTTGTACGCTCGTGAACATATTTCAGTTGCCTGCACAAAACAGCGCGTATAAGTTTTCCACAGGGGCATGTGGTTGAGGGACCCGTGCTTGTCGTTTGAATGCGTTTTGTAATCCTCGTCCGGTGTGCGGCGCCGGACGCCGGGAGCGTAGCATGCTCTGTTCGACCTCACGACGGCCGCGTCATGTCCTCGTTGGGCGCCCTGCGGCGCCCGCGAGCCCATCTCCGGGTTCCGGCCATCCGTCCCTGCGTCGCCGTTTCGCCCAGTCCGGGGAGACCGCGCCATGAAGCCATTGCGCATCGATGCGGCGGGCGACCGCCGCCGCCTCGTCAACGAACCGCTCGACGAAACGCTACTGACCGCGGAGATTTCCCGCATTCTGGAGCGACGCCGCGAGCGCAGCAGCACCGCCACCGCGCCCAAACAGCGCTGGCTCGGCGACGAGGCCGACGAGGCTTACGTCGCCTCGTGCATGACGGCCGACGACCACGCTCTCGCCGGAACGCCTTTGGAAAAGTCCGATGAGCCCCGCTCGCCGCTCGCGGCCTCCGGATTCACGACCGCCGCATCGCCGACCGAGCCGAGCACGCTCGCCTGGGTGCGGACGGCCAAACGGCAGCGGACCAGCGCGCGGCTCAAAAGCGCCGCCGGCTGGAGCGTATCTCTGCTCGTGTCGTTGACGCTGGTCGCCGATCCGTCTCGCGCGGCCGCGGTCGT
>CALFEM010000321.1 GCA_937950105.1 uncultured Alphaproteobacteria bacterium
ATCGCGGCTCGCCTCGATGCGCTGGCGCGAGAATTTCAGAAGCGCCGGCATGACGAGATCGTTGCAGACCATGGTCGAGAGCGCGATCGTCTCCACGATCACCATGGCAGCCGCGGCAGAGAGGCCACCGACCAGGACCACCAGCGTCAGCAGCGGCTGGTTCTCGGCGAGCGGCAGTGCGAGCACGAACGTATCGGCGTCCGAGCTGCCCTTGGGCAGCCACATCAGGCCGCCGAGCGCGATCGGCAGCACGAAGATGTTGATGACGAACAGGTACAGCGGAAACAGCCAGAGCGCGCGATTGAGATGCGTCTCGTTGGTGTTCTCGACGAAGGTGACGTGGAACTGGCGCGGCAGGCAGATGATCGCCGCCATCGACAGCAGCGTCAGCGTCGCCCAGTTGCCCGCAGACTTCTCCATGCTGACGAGGCGGGCAATCTCCGGATCGGCGGCGGCGCGCGCGAAGATGTCGCCGAAGCCGTCGTAGAGGCCCCAGACGACGAATGCGCCGACGGCGAGGAACGCGACGATCTTGACGACGGATTCGGCGGCAATTGCAACGACCATGCCGGCGTGATGCTCGGTCGCCTCGATGTGGCGCGTGCCGAACAGCACGGCGAACGCGGCGAGCACCAGCGTCACGGCGAACGCCATGTTGTCGGGTGTCAGCGTGCTCGCCAGCGCGTCGTGGTCCTTGGCCAGCACGACGCCGAAGCTCATCGACACGGCTTTGAGCTGCAGCGCGATGTAGGGCACGATGCCGACCACGGCGATCACGGTGACGAGGCTGCCGATCAACTGGCTCTTGCCATAGCGCGACGAGATGAAGTCGGCGATCGAGGTGATGCGCTGCGTCTTGCAGATCCGGAGAATCTTGCGCAGCACGAACCAGCCGAGCGTGAAGACGATGGTCGGACCGAGATAGATCGGGAGGAAACCGAAGCCGGACGTCGCAGCCCGCCCGACGCTGCCATAATAGGTCCAGCTGGTGCAGTAGATGGCGATCGACAGCGAGAAGATATACGGGTTCGAGACGAGATGCTGGCCGGCCGGGTCACTGGCGCGGCGGTCGCCGTACCAGGCGAGCGCGAACAGGGCCAGCAGGTAGCCGAGAGACGTCGCCAGGATCACCCACGCCGGCAGCATCGTCTTATTCCCCCGCCGTTGGTGGCGCCCGGGACGGCTCGTCGGAAGCGGAATCTTCGGCTTTGCGGTTGCTCCCGCCTGATTGGTCGCGCAGTTCGACGATGGTGATCATGAGCGCGATGACGAGCGCCCAGGCTGCGAACAGATAGACGTAGATGACGGGTAGACCGAAGACGGTCGTTTTAGCGCCGTGATCGAAGACGCGCAGCAGTGGCTGGTTGAACAGCACGACGGCCAGCAGCGCGACCGCGATCGTGCGCTGCGGCCGCTTCGGCGGCGCGAACCGCTGTCCGATGGTGATGATGGATCGGTGCGGCATGGCGGCGTGACGTGCCTCCGAAAGCGCGGGGCGCAGGCGCGACAAAGTCCGCGCCATCTAAGCTCAGAACGGCGCCTCAGGCACGCTCCATCTCCAGCATCTCCTTGACACGTTGGGCGAGAGCTCGTGTCGAGAACGGCTTCGTTTCGTAGCCGTCGGCGCCGAGCGCGAGGCCCTTCTCGATTTCCACCTCGCGGCCCTTCGCGGTCAGCATGAGAATGCGGACCGACTTGAAGCGGTCGTCGGCGCGGATCGCCTGACAGACTTCGTAGCCGTTGCGTTTGGGGATGTTGATGTCGAGAAGGACGAGATCGGGCGGACTGGCGGCGACGGCGGCGAGCGCCTCCTCGCCGTCGCGCGCGAGGCGGACCTGATAGCCGGCCTGCTTCATCAGATACTGCAGCGACAGCATGATGTTCGGCTCGTCATCGACGACGAGCACGGATTTCGCCGTAGCAACCATGGTCTTCCTCCGCTGTCCGAGAGCTCGTTTGAATTCCGGCGGCGTCGCCGGGGCCCTCGTGGCAGGAAAACGAGGATAGCACGGTCGGCGCGACCGGCCAGTCTAGCCGGTGGTCGGGGTCGGAGTGCTTTGTCCGGCTACAGATCGTGGCGAAAATGTGAAAAGTTGTGGAGCCATGGCCGGACCGTGTGACAACCGTCATTGACAGGTTTTCCCGGTATTTTGGGTATGAAATTCTATGGTAGCGCCACGAAACGGAAACGTACACCTTGTTTGCGCGGCGCACTCGTGTCATTTTTGCACGTGTGTCAGGATTGATGGTCGCCTAATCCGAAAGTCAAACTTGCACAACAGTCTATACCCACTAGCATTGCACGCTGGGGGAAGGGCTGCCGACACCTGCGTCTCATCGCGAGCGCATGTAAAAAACAAATAAAAACAACAACGTCGCCAGTAATTTTCCGGTGATTGTTGCCAAGGGAGGAAGTATCTGATGCAACAAGTGAATGCCGAGAGGCATTGGTCGCGAACCAGTGCGCTCATGTGGATCATGCTGATCCTGTGGGCGACCTTCAGTTTCTTCATCCACATGTTCGTGGAGCAGCTTAATACCATTACGATTCTTGGCTTCCCGCTCGGCTTCTACATGGCCGCGCAGGGGTCGCTCCTGGCCTTCGTGATCATGCTCTTCATCTTCGCGAAGCGGCAGGACACGATCGATCGCCAGGAAGGCGTGGCCGAGGACTGAGGGACGCATCATGGCAAAAGAATATACGGTCGGAGGCCGCGGCTTCCTCGACAACCTGGGCAAGATCTACGCGATCTATAAGATCGGAAGAGCACACGTCTGAACTCCAGTCACTTAGGCATCTCGTA
>CALFEM010000322.1 GCA_937950105.1 uncultured Alphaproteobacteria bacterium
TGGCGGCGCCGATGCCGCTGGTGATGTGGTCGTAGCCCGGCGCGATGTCGGTGGTCAGCGGTCCGAGCGTATAGAACGGAGCTTCGCCGCACTCCTTCAGCTGCTTGGTCATGTTGACCTTGATCTTGTGCATCGGCACGTGGCCGGGGCCTTCGATCATCACCTGACAGCCCTTGTCCCAGGCGATCTTCGTCAACTCGCCGAGGGTTTCGAGCTCGGCAAACTGCGCGCGATCGTTGGCGTCGTAGATCGAGCCCGGACGCAGGCCGTCGCCGAGCGAGAACGACACGTCGTAGGCGCGCATGATGTCGCAAATCTCGTCGAAGCGCTCGTAGAGGAAGCTCTCCTTGTGATGCGCAAGGCACCACTTGGCCATGATCGAGCCGCCGCGCGAGACGATGCCCGTCATGCGCTTCGCGGTGAGCGGCACCCAGGCGAGGCGCACGCCGGCGTGGATGGTGAAGTAGTCGACGCCCTGCTCGCACTGCTCGATCAGCGTGTCGCGGTAAAGCTCCCACGTCAGCTTGACGGGATCGCCGCCACACTTCTCCAGCGCCTGATAGATCGGCACGGTGCCAATCGGCACGGGCGAGTTGCGCAGGATCCATTCGCGCGTTGTGTGGATATTGCGGCCCGTCGAGAGGTCCATGACCGTGTCGGCGCCCCAGCGGATCGCCCACACCATCTTCTCGACTTCCTCCTCGACGGAAGACGTGACGGCGGAGTTGCCGATGTTGGCGTTGATCTTGACGAGGAAGTTGCGGCCGATGACGACCGGCTCCAGCTCCGGGTGATTGATGTTCGCCGGGATGATGGCGCGGCCGCGCGCGATCTCGCTGCGCACGAACTCCGGCGTGATGAACTCGGGGATCTCGGCGCCGAAGCTTTCGCCGTCTTCGATCGCCTCGCGGGCGCGAGCGAGCGCGGCGCTGCGGCCGATGTTCTCGCGATGTGCGACGTAGATCATCTCTTCCGTGACGATGCCGGCGCGCGCGAACTCGAGCTGCGTGACGAGCGCGTTGCCGTTGGCGCGCAGCGGCTTCGGCTGGACGGGAAACACGCGCGCGGCGTGAGCGCCGGTGACGTTGCCGTTGTCCTCGGGGCGCACCTCGCGGCCGTCGTAGGCTTCGACGTCGCGCTTCGCGATCCACTCCGCGCGCACGGGTGCTAGGCCCTTCGCCACGTCGATGGTCACGCTGTCGTCGGTGTAGGGGCCGGAGGAATCATAGACGCGGAACGTCGGCATCTCGGGATCGGTCAGCGCGATCTCGCGCAGCGGTACGCGGATGTCGTCGCGGCCCTCGGGCGAGGAATAGACTTTGCGCGAGGCGCTGATCGGCCCCGTCGTCACCTGCGGCATGGCGAGATCGTTCGGGCGGGTGATCTTGTTCATGGCCGTGTCCTTCGTGACGGCGCGCGCTTCGGCGCTCGCTCGCGGGGTGAGAGCGTCATGACGGCAAGGACGGATAGAAGTGCGGCTCGAATGGCTCCCGTCCCTTCGCCGGCATGACCCGGATCAGGTTCTAAGGGTGCTCGCGCTTCGGGCGGAAATTCCGCACGCGATCTCAGCCGGCTCCACCGGCGCCCCTCGGAATGGCCGACAGAATGGGATCAAACGCGCGGCGGCGCAAGACCCGAGCGTGCCGCGCGGAATTACGTCAGGAAAGGCCGGCGAGCACGCGCTCGAGGCGCGCCTTCACGTCGGTGGCGATTTCCGTCAGCGCCGGATTGCCGATCATACCCATGGCGCCGACCGGGTCCATCGCGGAGACCTCGACGCGGCCATCCTTGTGCTCCTGTACGACGACGTTGCACGGCAGCAGGACGCCCACCTGATTCTCGGCGGCGAGCGCCTTGTGCGCGAGCTTGGGATTGCAGGCGCCGAGGATGATGTAGCGCGGCACGTCGACGTCGATCTTCTTCTTCAGCGTCGCGGCGACGTCGATCTCGGTGAGGACGCCGAAGCCCTCGTCCTTGAGCCTTTCCGTCACACTGGCGATCGCCTGCTCGTAGGTGAGGCCGACGGTCTTGGCGAGGTAGTACTGCATGGCGTTGCTCCCGGGCGCTTCTTGGCACGCGGAATGTGGCGGCATGCGCGCCGCAATTCAACCCGCGTGCCTGGGAGCATCAGCGATCGATGGGGATCAGCGGCAGCTGGCGAGCAGCCGGTCGAACGCCTTCATGGTGCGATGCTCGGCCATGCGATCCTTCTGGTACCAGTGGAAGAAATGGTGGCCGAGATAGAGGCCGTGCAACTCGAAGATCGTCTGTTCGGGGTCGAGGTCGGCGCGGAAATGCCCCGAGGTCTTTGCGTCCTCGATGGCCTGCGTCAGGACCACTGACCAGCCGTCGAGCACTTCCTTGAGCCGCGTGCGCACGGACTCGGGCAGCGCCGTCGCCTGCCGGCTCGCGTGCACGAACGGGCACCCACCTTTCAGCTTGGGCGAGCGCGACCACTGGATCCAGCGCGTGAACAGGGCCTTCAGCCGCGGTTCGCCCTGCGGCAGGGCGGCCGTCGCATCGATTACGTCGCGCAGGAACAGCGAGGCCGCCTGTTCGAGCACGCCGAGTTGCAGGCTCTCGGTGTCGGCGAAGTGATTGGTCAATCCCGAGCGCGGCAGATCGAGCTCGCGTGCCAGCGTGCCCATCGAGAGCGCATGCAGGCCCTGCTGGCTGGCGATGCCGAGACCATAGGAAAGAATGCGATCACGCACGGGGTTCACGGCGACCATGCCTCGGCTCCTCCTCGATTCGAATTTGGCGTGCGGCCATGTGGTCAGCCAAAATTGGACATTCTGGGGCAACAGTGAAATTGCATTGCGTTCAAAGTGGCCCTGTGGCCGCGATGCTGCGATCACGCGGATGTGCATGACGGACAGGCGTGTCGCCCATGCGCGAGGCAGCGTCCGCCAGTGCTGCGATCAATGGCCGATGCGCCTCAGATGTTGCGCTCGCTCTCGGGCAGTGCATCGCAGGCCCTGCAGTCGATCTCGACACCGATCTTCGCCGCGCGGCCTTCCGCCGTCAGCATCCACGGGCGCTCGACCAGCGGCGGCTTGTGGCGCACGTGCTGCTCGTGTCCGCACTCGAGCATGGCGATGAAGTGGCCCTCGATGTCCTCGTAGAAGCCGGTGATCCTGCGGCGCATGCGGCCTCGCTGTCGTCAATCGCGCGGCGCGCTCGCCGGGAAATCAGGCCGCGCGGGTGGCGCGGGCGCCTTCGACCCACAGCTTGACGCGCTCGATGTCGGGCGCGGCGCCGTCGCGCAGGGTGACGAACA
>CALFEM010000323.1 GCA_937950105.1 uncultured Alphaproteobacteria bacterium
GCGGATCGTGCTCGAGGTGTGATGCGTCGCGTTACGCGATCGGGTTCAGCCCTGCGCAATGGCGTCGAAAAAGGGGGGGATCGGGGGATACTTCCCCCGGGCAGGTGCAGGGCGGCAGCCCTGCTCGCGAAGCGAGTGGACCTATCCTCCGCCGAGACGTCGGCGCAGCAGGATCTCGGTTTCGGTGTCGTTGATGAGACCGGGCAGGTTGGCGACACGCACGAAGCCGTGGCGCTCGTAGAAGCGAAGCGCGCCTGCGTTGAAGGCGCTGGTGGCGACGAACTGGTTGCGCTCGCCGCGCGCCTCGCCCTCGCGCTGCATCCAGTCGAGGATGGCGCCGCCGAGCCCGCGCCCCTGCGCGGTTGGCAAGACCGCGAGCAGCTTGAGATAGGTGCCGAACATCCAGCCGGGTTTCAGCACGACCACGCCAGCAAGTTCGTCTCCGACGGCAACGAGATAGCGCGGCGCGCCGGCGACGGACTCACTCAGGAAGCGCTGCAGGCGATCGACGGAGAAGCCGTAACGCCGCCATGGATCGATCGCCGCGAGTTGGCCTGCGAGTGCGGAGCTGGTGGCGCCATCGAGCGGCGCGACGATTTCGGCGATGCGTGCGGTGGCGCCGTCGGCGAGCGGGAGCAGTGCGACCTCGCGCAGCGCATCGGATGTCGGCAGCGGCGGGATCATGCGAGACCTGTCAACGCTTGACCGTCGGCGTCCAGCCGCCGCCCGCCTTCGCTGCCGGAGGCGTGGCGACGCCCGTGCCGGTGGCGCGAGGTTTGGCATTGCGCGCCAGTGCGGTGACGAGGTTGTCGTAGCGATCGGTGTCGCCCGGCTTCAGATTGTAGCAGGTGGGCACGACCTCGGGCGTGCCGGCCGCCAGCAACTCGCTGACCGTGACGAACCGGTAGCCTTGTGCCTTCAGCTTCGGAATGACCATCGGCAGCGCTTCGGCGGTGTGAAACCCGCGACCGTTGGCGTGGCCGATCAGGATCGAGCCGGGCTTGGTCTTGGACAGCATCTCGCGCGCGATCGCCGCCGCGGACTGGCCGGGCCACGGATCGCCGAGCGATACGTCCCACTGGATCGCGAGCAGTCCGGCGTCGTTGACGGCGTCGAGGGAGGCGGCGTTGCAGGCGCCGTAAGGGAAACGGAACAGACTCATGCGCTTCGGCACGCCGCGCCATGCCGCTTCGCCGGCCGCCGCGACGCATTGCTCGCGCGCGAAGCCCTCCCGCACCGCTTCATAAGCACGCTGCGGCGCTTCGATCTCATCGCCGAGACGCGTGCCCGAGAGCAGGCGCAGGTTGCGATGCGCGGCGGAATGATTGGCGATCTCGAACAACGGATCAGACATCAACTGGCGGGTGCGCGTCTCGTGCGAGCGCAGCCACTTGCCGCCGACGAACAGCGTCGCCTTGACGCCCTCGCGGCGCAGGTAATCGAAAATGGCACCGTCGTAGCCGGCGATCTCGCCCGGCTGCTCGCAGAGATCGAGCGTCAGCGCAACGAGCTTCTCGCCGGCGGGCAGGCGCACGCGACGGATGGCGCCGCGCAGATGCGGAGGAACGGGCGCGAAGGCAGCGAGCGTGCGCGCCGGTTCGGCCCGGTCGAATCCGCGCGCGCCCTTGCGCGGCGATTTCTCGTCGGGTCTGCCGGCGAGGTCGCCGGCCGCGAAGCAGGCGTCGCGCAGTGCGTTGCTGCCGGCCGCGATTGCTGGAGTTGTGGACGTGGATGCAACCAGTGACAGAGCCGCCAGCGCCAGGACCAACGCCAGAGTGCCGGGTGCCGGCGCGGGATGGAGGGGCTGTACGGTCGGATGACGGCTCATTGTCGATCTCTGGTCGGTTGTAACGCGCGCAGGGCGGCAGCAGCGAGGAGGCATGCCCTCCGGCCCGGCAAGCTTTCATGCCGCTATGGCCCGGCCGTGGCCGGCCTGCAAGCGATGTCCTCACCGAAGGTTGAGGCTACAGCACTGGTGCGCGGCCGCGGCGACCCCGATATCTCGTCCTGTACCTCGGTCGAACGATGATATTGCGGCGCAGCCATTTCGCGTGCCTCGCCCGGCGTCATCGTCTAAATTAGGGCGGATCGAAACCCTGCTGGCGCCGTGGGCGGCCACGGGGCAAAGGCCGGCGCTCAGACGCACGACGGCCGCAGGAGGTTCATATGTCCGTGACACGGCAATCGAGCGAGCCGCATGGCGGCCTCAAGTCCTCGGTCCGCAGCAACGTCGAGGTGGTCGACCCGATCTGGCTGGCGATCCGCGCCGAGGCCGAAGCGGCGATGGCGGCGGAACCGGCGCTCGGCAGCTTCATTTTCGCGACCATCCTCAGCCATGACCGGCTCGAGGATGCGGTCTGCCATCGTCTCGCCCGGCGGCTGGACAACGCCGACGTCGACGTGCACCTGATCTCGCAGCGCTTCATGCAGGTGCTGGACAAGCGCCCCGAGCTCGGCGTCGCGTTCCGCGCCGATCTCGCCGCCGTGCGCGACCGCGATCCGGCCTGCCAGCGCTATCTGGAGCCGCTGCTGTTCTTCAAGGGCTTTCACGCACTCTCGACGCATCGCTTCGCGCACGAGCTGTGGACGCTCGGGCACAAGGACTTCGCGTTTTTCCTGCAGAGCCTGGGTTCGCAGTTCTTCGCCGTCGACATCCATCCGGCCGCGCGCTTCGGCAAGGGTATCATGCTCGATCACGCGACGGCCTTCGTCGTCGGTGAGACGGCGGTGATCGGCGACAACTGCTCGTTCCTGCACGGCGTGACACTCGGCGGCAGCGGCAAGGAGACGGGCGACCGGCACCCGAAGATCGGTAACAACGTGCTGATCGGTGCCGGCGCCAGTGTCCTCGGCAACATCAGCGTCGGCACCTGCTCGCGGGTCGCCGCCGGCAGCGTGGTGCTGGCCGACGTGCCGGTGAACACCACTGTTGCCGGAGTGCCCGCGAAGGTGGTAGGCCCGGCGGGCTGCTCGGAGCCGTCGCGCACCATGGATCAGGGGCTTGCCCCGGAGGATTGCGGCTGCGCCGCCCGCAAGTAGCGGTCGCGCACGGCCAGCGCGGCGCCTGCCACCCGCTGGCCATGTCGCCGGCCGACCATAACGCCTTAGGAGTTCCTGTCTCGTGACGAAGGAAGAGATCGCCCGCGTGCAGGGGTATCTGCGCAAGACACTCGGTGCGCAGACCCTCGAAGTGCGGATGCAGCCGCGCAAGAAGGACATGGCCGAGATCTTCATCAACGACGATTTCGTCGCCACGCTCTACCGCATCGAGGAAGACGGCGAGGTCGAGTATCAGGTGCAGATGGCGATCCTGGAGATGGACCTCGAGGGCGCCTGAGCCGTCGTCTCCGTCCCGCCCGCACTTTCCGCCGCCGACCGGAGCCAGCCCCGGAGCCTTTCCATGACGACCTACAGTCTCGACGGAGTCGGCGTACGCACGCCGGCCAGCGGCCGCTTCTGGGTGGCGCCCAACGCCGTGGTGCTCGGCAATGTCGTCATGGAAGAGGACGCCAGCGTCTGGTTCGGCGCGGTCGTGCGCGGCGACAACGAGGAAATCCGCATCGGCGCGCGCTCGAACGTGCAGGACGGCTCTGTGTTGCACACCGATCCGGGCTTTCCCATGCACATCGAGCCCGACTGCACGATTGGGCACATGGTCATGCTGCACGGTTGCCGCATCGGCGCGCGCAGCCTGATCGGCATCGGCTCCATCATCCTCAATGGCGCGGTGATCGGTGAAGGTTCCCTGATCGGGGCGAACACGCTGATTCCCGAGGGCAAGGTCATCCCGCCGCGATCGATGGTGCTCGGATCGCCGGGGCGCGTGGTGAAGCAATTCACCGACGAGGACGTCGCGCGGTTCAGCGCCGCCGCGGGCCGCTATGTGCAGAACTGGCAGCGCTTCAAGGCGGGACTGAAGAGTAGTGAGTAGTGAGTAGTGAGTAGTGAGTAGTGCTATTCACTATTCACTACTCACTACCAACTCCCTCTTCACCGCTGCGGCGGTACGCCGGCCAGGGCTGCCGGGCGGGCGGCGTCGCCGCTGTCGAGGGAGACCCACACCTTCGGGTTCAGATACGACTGGCGCATGACGAACTCGTACGGCGTCTTGTGCCAGATCTTCACGCCCTCGGTCTTGTTGTCGAGAACGTAGTCACCCTGGGCGGTTCGGGCCGTGAGAACGGCGTGGCCCTCGCCGCGCTCGTCGCGGACCACGGTCATGAGAAGGGCGCTGCCCGGCCAGCCGCGCTGCATCAGCACCTGCCGCTTCAGCAGCGCGTAATCTTCGCAATCGCCGGCCACGCGCGGCAGCGTCCAGTACTCGTTGACCCCGTAGAGTTCGAGGTCGGTCTGCGGCTTGATGGCGGCGTTGATGGTGCGGTTGACGTCGTCGAGTTCGCTCAGGCGCTCGGGCGTCGCATCGATGCGTGCTTCCTCGTTGCCGTTCCCGCTGCACTGCTCCGGATTGATCTCGCAGAAGCGGATGAAGCCATAGGGGGCCTGCGACATGCCGTAGATGCGCATGAAGGGCGAGTAGGTCGCGGCATATGGCTTTGATTTCGCGACAGGATTGGCGTCCGCCGTCGACGGCGCAACGAGCCCTGCAAGCGCCGCGAGCGCAACTGGAAGAGACCGACGCAACATCACATACCCCGTACCGACTGACCTAGAATAGCCGAGAAATCTCGCCGTGCCGTTCCCGATTTGCAGCCAATGCCGATCAAATCTTACGCGTCGTCCGGAAACGGCCATTTCCGGGGATTCGAGCGTCAGATCTGCCGGCTGCCCTCTCATTCGAAATACCGGCGCAGCGCATCAGGTTCCTGAATGTCGAGGAAGCGCACGCCGATGCCGCGCTCGTGGTGGCGCATGACGCGGGCGCGCAACTTTCCGAGCATGATCTCCGTGCCGATCGGCGGACGCGCCTCGGTGGCGACGGAGGCGCCCGACAGGGACACGTCGATCAGGCTGCAGCGGAGCGTCATGCCATCGGGAAGACGCAGAGAGTTCTGGGCGTTGCCGGGAGGCAGGCGCTCGTGCACGCGCTCCTCGAGGTCTTCGACTTCGCTGCGGTTGAGCAACCAGGTGATACGGGCGGCCAGCTTCTCGCGTTTGTGGCGTGTGGCCTTCAGTTCCATCGCGAAGCCGCCCTCGAACTGGCGTGAAACGACGCCTTCGAGGCCGCCGAGTTCGTCGATGTAGGCAATGATCTGCTCACCGAGGGCGACCTGGACGGGTGTCGCCATGGCGGCGCCACCGATCGAGATGTCGAGCAGGCGGCAGGCGTATTCGTGCCGGTCCGTGCGCATGAAGCGACCGAGCAGGCTCAGCGCGTAGCGCTTGTGACGGCGGCGCTCAGGGCCGGGGCGCGCGGCGCCGGCGGGGTCTCGCTTACGGATACTCGAAGTCGAAAAAGACATGGACGCGTCCTGCCGTTCGCCGGGTCGAAAAATCACCGCCAGGGCCCGGGAATGCGGGGCCATGCGGCCGTCAGGTCCATATTGGCGCCAGCAGCTTAAAGATCGGCTAATCGGCAGGGTGATTTTGAGACAGCGCGGTGGCGCCGGCGCGGCGGCGGCGATTGTGTCGGGTTCGCACGGACTTCGCCGGTCGGGCTCTATGGCACCGTTGAGGGTTTTGGCACGACGACGGCCGCAGAGCCCGAAGCGATGGCCGAATTATGCCAGCGCGGGAGCCTCGCATCGGCCCGCCTCGGGCCATGGCCGAGGGGCGCCGCTGTAGCAGCAGGCGGTGAGATCGAGCCTGGGGCTTTTCCAGCGACGGCGCGCTGAAAACGAGAGCGTCAGATGTCCTTGGGTTCGGGCTTGCCGAGGCCGCCTTCGTAGACGCGGAACTGGCGGCGGTCGTGGCGCACGATACGGGCGTTGCGCACGTGCGGCAGGAAGGGAGTCTGCCGGTTGGTGGCCGCAACCACCGCATGCGGCTTGCCGTCGGGCCACATCATCTCGACCTCGCCGAGCCGACGGCTGATGCTGCGCTTGTCACCGGCGATCAGCGTCGCTTCGGTCGAAATCTGCGTCATGGCGCCGAGGAAGCGATCGACGCTGTCGCGGGTGTGCAGAAGCGGCAGCAGCACGCACTCGTAGGACGCCAGCGGCGTGCCGAGTGATACCGTGTCGAAGGTGACGACCGAAACGCCGCCCTGTTGCGCCGCGGTCTGCAGTTGGCGGGCGAGCGTCAGGCGATCCTCCGGGCTCCAGCCGTCGAGGAAATTGGTGCCGCGCAGCTCGGTGTCGAACTGTTCGCAGATGCGCGTCCCGGCGAGGCGGAAACGGTAGGTCTCCGAATCCAGCCGCTCCAGAATGAAGGTTTCGGCGAGCAGCGGCGTGATGCGCGACGGCTCGATCTCGAACCTGCGGGGCGCGAGGCGGTCGCGGCGGACCTCGTTCCAGTAGGAAAACAGGAGCTGACTGGTCTTCGACTTCATGCTGGAAGCTTCCGCGTGTGCGCCAATCGAGGCCGGGATAGGCGGGCGGCGTCCGGTGCCGGGACAGAACCGGGCGCCACCAGCCGGTGACGAAGGGCAAAGAGCAGCTTCCATGCCATCGGCGGGAACTTCAGCTAACGGTCCGTTTCGTCCCGCCTGAATTTCGTGTGCAGCGGAGGGCGAGCGGTGGTGCGGCCGGATCAAACGCGCGATTTGACCGTTGTCGCAGACCAGACGAGCCGCTAACGCTTGCCGGGCTGCCGGCAGGACCGGCGCATTGACGGGGGACCCTGTGGAACGTGGCGCCGGGCGGTCAGAGCCGCTGTTCAACGTACCGTCGTCGGTGGTGGTGCTGCTGGCGACCCTGGTGCTGGTGCACGCGGTACGCGCCGTTCTGCCCGAAGACCTGGACAACTGGGTGGTTCTGGCCGGGGCTTTCATCCCCTCGCGGCTGACCGGCGCGGCGGCGTTGTTGCCGGGGGGCGAGCCGGCCATCGCCACGTCGTTCGTCACCCACATGCTCCTGCACGGCAACCTGACGCACCTGATGTTCAACGCGCTGTGGCTGCTGGCCTTCGGCGGTGCTGTGGCCCTGCGCATCGGCACGGCGCGGTTTCTTGCGTTCACTCTGTTCACCGGCCTCGTCGCCGTGCTCGCCTTCCTCGCCTCGTCGTGGGGCGAGACGATACCGATGATCGGGGCCTCGGGCGCAGTGGCCGGTCTCATGGGCGGTACCATGCGCTTCCTGTTCTCGGCGATGGACGACGGCGGCTTGTGGCGGCTGCGCGAGGTTCCGCGCTCGGTGCGGCTGATGCCGCTCGGAGATCGGAAGAGCACACGTCTG
>CALFEM010000324.1 GCA_937950105.1 uncultured Alphaproteobacteria bacterium
CTCGATGAACGCCTTGATGGGCTCGCCATAGCGGCGCAGCGCCCACGCCAAGGCGTAGAAGCGGGCGCCACGGAAGATGACGCACGACAGGATGAAGAACGCGAGACCGACCTGTATGACGCCCGAAAGGATGGTGACGACCTTGATCGGCGGCAAGTGCGACAGACCCGAGGTGACAAGCAGCAGCATGGTCGTCTCGCGCCCGGCCCACGCGCGAAGCTGCTCGAAGTCGTCGAGCTTGCCGTAGAACTCGAGCGCAGGCCTGGCGATCGCATCGTAGGCGTAGGCGCCGAGCAGGTAGCCGGCAATGCCGCCCGCGGTCGACGCCAGCGTCGCCACCAGCGCATAGCGGTAGGCGCGCTCGGGCCTGGCAAGCGCCATGGGCACGAACAGGACGTCCGCCGGCACAAGGAACACCGAGCTTTCGATGAAAGCGATGACGCCGAGCCACGCCTCGGCCGACTTTCTCGCGGCAAGCGACAGCGTCCAGTCGTACATGCGTCGGATCATGAGCGGCGATGTCCCCGTCGTTGCGGCCGCGCGGGCCTGTACGCGCCGAATCTCCTGCCAGCGGCCTGGCTGGTCGTTGCTGCCGCCTTCTTTATGCGGACAGGGGCCCTGCGGGAAGTGTCGAAACGGCCACCGGAGTGAAGCTCGCCGCCAGCTCCGTGACGACGGCATCGAGCAGCATGCGGCCTTCGCGCGTCGCGATCAGGCGGCTGCCGTTTCCGTGTTGCACAAGCCCTGTTTCTGCGAGCCGGCCGATCGCCGCGGCCGATGGCGCAAAGCCGGTCAGCGCGGCGAGCCCCTCGACGTCCAGCCCCTCGCCGATGCGGAGGCCCATCAACAGCATCTCGTCGGCCATCTCCTCGCGGCCGAGGTCAGCGGTTTCGCCGAAGCCGTGCCCGCCCGCTTCCACCGATGCGAGCCAGGTTTCTGGGTTCCGCAGCGTGCTCGTCGCCATGCGCACGCCGTCGCGCGCGCGATGGAGCCTGCCGTGCGCGCCCGCGCCGACACCGGCATAGGTGCCGTAACGCCAGTAGAGCAGGTTGTGGCGGCTTTCCTCGCCCGGCCGCGCATGATTGGAGATTTCATAGGCGGGCATCCCCGCGGCCTCGGTCATCTCCTGTGTCAGATCGTAGAGCGCGCGCGCTTCCTCGGTCTCGGGGATGACGAGCTTGCCGGCAGCGTGCAGGGCCGCGAACGCCGTCTCCGGCTCGATGGTGAGCTGGTAGAGCGAGAGGTGGTCGCCCGCCATTGCAAGCGCTTCAGCGAGTTCCGCGCGCCATGCGGCCGGCGTCTGTCCGGGGCGCGCATAGATCAGATCGAAGCTGAAGCGATCGAACGTCGCGCGTGCAATGTCGACGGCTGCTTTCGCCTCGGCCACCGAATGAATCCTGCCCAGACGGCGCAGCTCCGCGTCGTCCAGCGATTGCACGCCGAGCGAGACTCGGTTGATGCCCGCCGCGCGGTAGCCGGCGAAACGGTCGGCCTCGACACTGCCGGGATTGGCTTCGAGCGTGATCTCGGCGCCCGGCGCGATGCGCCACAGCGACGCGATATGGTCGAGGATGCCCGCAACGGTCGCGGGTTGCATCAGCGATGGCGTGCCACCGCCGATGAAGATGCTCGCGACCTCGTGCCCGCGCCCGGTGATGGCCGCGACGTGATCCAGCTCGCGCTTGTAGGCACCGAGGAATCGAGGCTCGTCCCAGCCCTTGAAGCGGACGTGGCTGTTGAAGTCGCAATACGGGCACTTCTGCGCGCAGAACGGCCAGTGCACGTAGACGCCGAAGCCGGGCGAGTTGTGCGCGGTGCCCATCATCGCGCCGCTTCTTCGCCGCCGATGCGGCTCGCGGCCAGCAGAAGTCGCGCGATCAAACGCCAGCGCGGCTCGTCCTCGGCGCTGGCCTCGCCGAGCATGTGGCCGATGCGCGCGAGGGCCGCCGTATCGACACCCGTGCTGCCGCTGGCTGCCGCGTGCGCGCCGACGTGCCCAGAGAGATTGGCGACGAAGCGCACCAGCTCCTCCCGCGTCGAAAGGTTCGCTGCAGCCGCCTTCAACTCGACCAGCGGATCGACGCCGGCGACGTCGTGCGCAGGCGTGATGGTGTCGAGCTTCGCCGCCTTGAAGGCCGCGAACGCGCGCGTGCGATGCGACACCGCATACTTGTCGGCCGGCTGCATTTCGCCGAACGTCTCGGTGGCACCGTCGCGCACGAACATCGGATCGTAGCCGAAGCCGTTGCCGCCGCGCGGCGGCCACACGAGATGCCCGTGCACCCTGCCCTCGAAGATCTCGCTCCGGCCATCAGGCCAGGCGAGGCACAGCACGGAGATGAAGTTGGCGCGCGGCGGCGAATTTTCATCCCAACCGCCATTGGCCGCCACCTCCGCGCGCACCCGCGCCATAGCGACCGAGAAATCCTTTTTCGGCCCGGCCCAGCGCGCCGAATAGATGCCGGGCGCGCCATCGAGCGCATCGACTTCGAGCCCCGAGTCGTCGGCAAGGGCCGGAAGGCCGGACGCCGTCGCAGCGGCAACGGCCTTGAGCCGCGCATTGCCCGCGAACGTCGTCTCCGTCTCTTCCGGCTCGGCGAGACCGAGATCGCCCGCCGACACCGCCGCGAGGCGATACGGCGCGATCAACTGGTGGATCTCCCACACCTTGCCCGGGTTGTGGCTGGCGACGACGAGGCGCGTGCCGGGTTCGAGGGCGTGCTGCGGGGAGGACGGCGGTGAACTGGTCACGATGTGATGCCCCAGATGCGTGGCTCGGCGAATTCAAGGCAGTTGCCCGCCGGATCGCGGAAATAGATCGAACGGCCACCCGAGGGCCACTGGAAATCCGCTTCGATGGCGACCCCCTTGCCGAGCAGGTACTGCTTCCACTGCTCGATCTCGGCGGCACTCGCGGCGAAGCAGGTGTGGCCCGGTCCGGTGGCGCCGTGGGGCGGCACGGGCAGCTTCGCCTCCGGCTTCGGCGGGACGTTGGTCACGGCCGGATTGAAGATCAGCAGCACCTGATCGCCGCAGCGATAGAACACGTGGCGCCCCTCGACCCGCGCGACGCGCTCGAGGCCGAGCACGCCCGTATAGAACGCCTCGGCGGCGACGAGGTCGACCGCATAGAGGACGGTTTCGAGGATGCGGGCGGGCGTGGGCACGACGTGGCTCCTGATTGGCCACCACCTCATAGCCTGCCTGCACCGGCCGATACAGGGCTCAGCGCTGCCGCCAAGACGATCCGCGCCGGAAGCCGACAGCCTGGGAAATATTGACATTAGATTGTCAATTTGACATCATGCTTTCATGAGCAACCACGACGGCGATACGCTGGCTTTGTCGGCCGTGACCGACCTCATCCTGGAGACGTTCCGACTGAACGGTGCACTGATCGCGTCGGGCGATGCCCTGGTCGCACCGATCGGCTTGACGAGTGCCCGCTGGCAGGTGCTCGGCGCCATCGATGCCGCTTCGGTGCCGCTGCCGATCGCTCACATCGCGCGCAACATGGGGCTGTCGCGCCAGGGTGTGCAGCGGCTCGCCAACGAGATGAAGAAGGATGGGCTGCTCGCGTTCACGCCAAATCCGCATCACAAGCGCGCTCCCCTCGCCGTGATGACCGCGAAGGGCCGGGAGACGTTTCGCGGCGCGATGGCGTTGCAGCGCAAATGGGCGGCGGCACTGGCACGAGATATCCCGCCGCAAGAGCTGATGGCTGCATCCGCTCTGATGAACAAGCTGCGTAGCCGTCTGGAGGAGTAGGCGTTGGATTATGCGTTGCTCAATCTGGTGCACGTCATCGGCGCTATCCTCATCGGTGCCGGACTGATCGGTGTCTGGATGTCCGATCTGCGTTCGCGCCAGGTCCACGATCTGCGCTCGTTCTCGGAGGCCGTGCGAAACATCGCCGTGTTCTATGACGGCATCGTCGTACCGGGGGCGCTGATCCTGCTCGTCTCGGGCACGTGGATGATCGTCACCTACCACGGCGGCTGGGACTTCCTGACGACGCCATGGCTCGCCGGAATGGTGGCGCTGTTCGCCTTCGAGTTCATCGAGGGCAACACCATCACGCGGCTGTACTTCATGCGGCTGCGCCGCATCACCAACCAGGCGCTCGCCGCCGGTCACGTCACCGACGAACTGCGCGACGCACGCGCCGAGGGCGTGCCCACCTTCACGCACTTCCTCGATCTGCCGATCCTGATGCTGATCGTGATGCTCGGCTCGCTGAAACCCGATACGTGGCAGCTCTTCTTCGCCGGATCGGCGGTCGCCATCGCCGTCGCTGTGGCGCTGACTGTGCTGATCCCGCGACTCTACCCGAGCCGGATCGACGAAACATGACCCACGACGTTGCCTCGTATCCTAGGCAACCGTCAGCTTCTGCAGCTGCACCAGCTCGCCGATGCCCTTCTTCGCCAGCACCATGAGGGCGTCGAAGCTCTCCTGGCTGAACGGCGTGGTTTCGGCCGTGCCCTGCACCTCGACGATACCACCCGAGCCGGTCATGACGAAGTTGGCGTCGGCATCGGCGTTGCTGTCCTCGGCGTAGTCGAGGTCGAGCACCGGCTTGCCGCCGTAGAGCCCGCACGAAATGGCCGCCACGGAATCGCGCAGCACGCCGTCCTTTACCATGTCGCGCAACTTCATCCACTGGATGCAGTCGTAGAGCGCGACCCAGGCGCCGGTGATGGACGCCGTGCGCGTGCCGCCATCGGCCTGGATGACGTCGCAGTCGACGGTGATCTGGCGCTCACCGAGCTTCTGCAGGTCGACGACGGCCCTGAGCGCGCGGCCGATCAGGCGCTGGATCTCCTGCGTGCGGCCAGACGGATGGCCCGTCGTCACCTCGCGGCGCGTGCGATCGTGCGTGGCACGCGGCAGCATGGAATATTCGGCCGTCACCCAGCCCCGCCCCTGGCCCTTGAGCCACGGCGGCACGCGCTCTTCGAGGCTCGCGGTGCACAGCACGTGCGTATTGCCGAACTTGATGAGGCAGGAACCCTCGGCGTGCATGGAAACGGCGCGCTCGATGGAGACGCGGCGCAGCTCGTCCGGCTGGCGTTTTGAAGGTCGCATGGGGCTCCGCTCTTTTCTGTTCGTGGACACCCCTATAGCCATCCGGCGGCGGCTTGAACAGGGCGACGCCACCTTGCGGGGGCGGGCGGCGCCGCGGAGACATTTGACGGGGACCGCCGCGGTTTCCTAGATTCAGGGTTCCGCCACCGCTGGCGGGGCACGAGAACGCTGATCCGCATGAGCGACGCCACCTCCAAGATCGCTGCCCTCAACGACCGCTCGCGCACCATCCTGCGCCAGATCGTCGAGAGCTATCTGACGACCGGGGAGCCGGTCGGCTCGCGCAACCTGTCGCGCGTGCTGCCGATGGCGCTATCGCCGGCGTCGATCCGCAACGTGATGAGCGATCTCGAGCACCTGGGGCTGATTTTTTCTCCCCACACGTCGGCCGGCCGCATCCCGACCCACACCGGCCTCAGGATGTTCGTCGACGGCCTGCTCGAAGTCGGCGACCTGTCGGCGGACGAGCGCCGCCAGATCGAGGCCAAGATCGCAGGCGGGCGCGCCGGCACGATGGAGCAGGTGCTGGCCGAAGCCAGCAACATGATCTCCGGCCTGTCGCATTGCGCCGGCGTGGTGCTGGCCGAAAAGCAGGTCAGCCGCCTCAAGCACATCGAGTTCGTGCCGCTTGAGCCCGGCAAGGCCCTCGTCGTCCTCGTCGGTGACGACCAGTCGATCGAGAACCGTGTGCTGACGCTGCCCGCAGGTCTGACACCTTCAGCGCTCAACGAGGCGGCGAACTTCCTCAACGCTCACATCCGCGGTCTCACCATCCGCGAGGCCCACGAGCGCATCGAGGCGGAGCTGAAGGTGGCCCGTGCCGAACTCGACGAACTGACGCAGAAGGTCATCAAGCTCGGGCTCGCGGAATGGTCGGGCACGCTCGACGATCGCCGCAGCCTGATCGTGCGCGGGCAATCCAACCTGCTGAAGGACGTCTCCGAGGGCGGCGACCTCGACCGCATCCGCCAGCTGTTCGACGACCTCGAATCGAAGCGCGAGATGGTGCAACTGCTGAAGCTCGCCGACACCGCCGACGGCGTGCGCATTTTCATCGGCTCCGAGAATACGCTGTTCTCGCTCTCGGGCTCGTCGCTGGTGGTGGCGCCATTCCACGATACGACACGCAAGGTGGTCGGCGTGCTCGGCGTCATCGGGCCGACGCGTATCAATTACGCCCGCATCATTCCTATGGTCGATTACACCGCCAAGCTGGTCGGCCGGCTGCTGACACCACGCTGACCAAGCCCGCGCGACAGGCGGCGGGGCATGCGGCGGCTTGATTTTTCGCAGGGACCGGCCGATATCCGGGCAGCCTTCGCGCCACTTTCGGAGCGAGTCGCCGTTCCACAGCGAGCGGCGGTATCGGACGGGCGCAGAGACGAGCAACGGAGCCATCATGTCCGACGAGAACAAGCCATCTAAGCCCGACGCCGAAGCGGCCGCACCGCGCCCGCGCACCGCCGATGCGGCAGAGGCGCATTCTTCGTCACCGCCTTCGGCGGATGTAGCCGGCGCGACGGCCGCGCCAGCGGATAATGACGAAGCCGAGGCTGACGCTCCCGCCGCCGCCGCGGACGATCCCGCCATCCGTGTTGCGGCCCTGTCAAGCGAGGTCGAAACCCTCAAGGGCCAGATCGCGGACCTGACCGGGCGGCTGCTGCGCGCGCATGCGGATCTCGACAATCTGCGCAAACGCGGCGAGCGCGACAAGCAGGAGACGGCGCGCTATGCGATTTCCAAGTTCGCGCGCGATACCGTCGAGGTTGCCGACAATTGCCAGCGCGCCATTTCCGCCGTTCCGGCTGAAGCCGCGCAGGCGAACGAGCAATTGAAGGCGCTGCTCGAGGGCGTCAGCATGACCGAGCGCGCGTTCCTCGGCGTGCTCGAGCGGCACGGCGTCAAGCAGGTGTCGCCGTCGAACGAGCCGTTCAACCCGCACCTGCATCAGGCCGTGATGGAACGCAACGATCCGAGCGTACCCGCAGGCACCGTCGTCGAGGTGTTCCAGGCCGGCTATGTGATCGAGGATCGCTGCTTGCGCCCGGCCGTCGTCGTGGTCGCGACCGGCGGACCGAAGGCGGCCAGGCCGGCGAACGATTCGGCGTCGAACGGAGCAGGCGCCGAAAAGCCGGCCGCTGCAAATGGTGCGGAAGCTCCGAAAGAGCCTGGCCCCGGCGAGAGCGGCGGAACAGCCTGATTACAGGCCAGCGCGACAACCAACGGCGAGCCGGGGCGGCCGGCTCGCCTGTTTCGTTTCGACTTGCTTCAGGCCGCGCGCCGCTGCGGCTGCGCGCACAGCACTTCGGCGACGCGCTCCACCGCCTTGTCCCAGTCGAGCTTCGCATCCACCGCCGATGCAGCGATGCCGAACGCCTTGAGCGCCTCGGCGGGACTTCCACCGTCACGGAAAACGCGCGCGCACGACTGGCGGGCAAAGCCCATCGCCTGATGCCACTGCAGCGGATTGATGTGATCGGGGATCATGACTGGCCTCCATTGACCGGGCCCGCAGGCCCAACGCAACGACCCGCATCTCGGCGGATCTGCACGCGGCGAAGTCCGGCTCGCCGTTCAGCCGACGCAGGCACAAGAAACTCGGCGGCAAGCACACACAGCACGTGACGTCACTACGCGAGACCTTGATATGCGACGTCTCTTGGATATGTCGCTCCAGCGCTGCGCGTGCTTGCCTTCCCGTTGCAGACAGCGCGCCGCACGCGGCTGCCTGTAATCTCTCTCTCGACTGTCAGGAAGCCGGTTCGGCTTCGCTGGCCGGCTCGATCGCCGCCACCGTTGGGCGGACCGAGCCGAGGATCGCGGCGACTGCCTCACCGATCCCCGTCCACGCGAACTCTTCACTCTCCATGACGCGACCCTCACTCACACGCGACCGTCGCTGACCTCGACAACGCAGAACGCGACAAATCCTGACGCGATCAGACTCAGCTCGAGCGAAAACACGCTACGCAACGCTACAGGAAGGAGTGGGCGAGCCGCTGCCACTCGTTACATTCGCAAACGGCTCGCCTGGATACTCGAGCACTCGTCGTGCTCTGGCGGGCGTCGACAGGACGCCCTGACGCAAACGCTACTCGGGTACAGACTCGACGCTACGCTGACGCAACAAACGCGACGCTACTCAAATCACCGCGCCGCCGATGGGGGACCGGCGGGCTCGATGCGGACATCTACAGGATCGCATCGGGCGGGGTTCGAGGCCGACCAGACCTCTACGCATACGCAGACCGGGACAACCTTTGGCGGAACTCCGGGAACGCTGACGCGACGCTACTCATCCCGATCGCCTGAACTCACCTGCCCGGGATCACTGCTGCAGGTTGCTGCTCAAACCGCACTGGCCTGCCGTGTGTTCCGCGAACGAGGAGGATAATCGCGTTGCAATTTGGCGACTGTACGACGGGAACACGCCTGCATCTTGGAATTTGGCTTGACCGCAGATGAACACATCTATCCGCGCACCCAGTAGTGCAGCCAAATCAAGGCTTTGCGATGCGCTGCCCGGGACGCCTCCCGGCTACGACTTTGGTTGTGGATAAAATCAATCCGTCGCTGACCTGCGTTCATGAGGCCGCGGGGCCGCCGTTGCCCGCTCGGCGTCGCTCTGACGCGTCCGCCTCTGACGTCGCGCAGCGCAACCAATTCAAAAGTCGCAAGACTAACGCCGCGCTATCGCACGACATTTCGGATTCATACGATGCGACACCGTGACGAGACCGGCTGCACCCGCGATGCGGGCGCTCGGCCTGAGCCGCCACGACATGCCGCAGAAGCACAACGCGAAGGACCTTCCGCCGGCAATCGCCGGCCAAGCGAGCCTGCGCGCTCAAGAGGAGAACCAAGGTGGATCCCGCACTCGCCACACGGATAAAATCAAACCCGAAATATGCCGAGCTGGTGCGCAAGCGCACCAGCTTCGCGCGCATCCTGTCGATCGCGATGCTCGTCATCTATTTCGGCTTCGTCCTGCTCGTCGCCTTCAACAAGCCGTTCCTCGCCACGCCGCTCGGCACCGGTGTCACGACCATCGGGATCCCGCTCGGCGTCTTTGTCATCGTTTCGGCGTTCCTGCTCACGGGCATCTACGTCAAGCGTGCCAACGGCGAGTTCGACGCCATCACCAAGGAAATCATCGACGAGGTCAAAAAGTGATGCGCGCTGCTCTCAAATCATTCCTCACGCTCGGCGCGCTCGCCGTCACCACCGGAGCGGCCCTCGCCGCCGGCGCCATCGAAGGCGGCGGCAAGCAGGCACTGAACATGCCGGCCATCATGATGTTCGGCGCGTTCGTGCTGTTCACGCTCGGCATCACCAAGTGGGCCGCGTCGCGCACGAAGTCGGCGGCCGACTTCTATACCGCCGGCGGTGGCATCACCGGCTTCCAGAACGGCCTTGCGCTCGCCGGCGACTACATGTCGGCGGCGTCGTTCCTCGGCATCTCCGGTCTCGTCTTCGCCACCGGCTATGACGGCCTGATCTTCTCGGTCGGCTGGCTCGTGGGCTGGCCGGTGATCCTGTTCCTGATCGCCGAGCGCCTCCGCAACCTCGGCAAGTTCACCTTCGCCGACGTCGCCTCGTTCCGTCTCGCCCCGACGCCGATCCGCATTCTCGCGGCGATCGGCACGCTCACCGTCGTCGCGTTCTACCTGATCGCGCAGATGGTCGGCGCCGGCAAGCTGATCGAGCTGCTGTTCGGCCTCGACTACCTCTACGCACTGGTCCTGGTCGGCGCGCTCATGATCGTCTACGTGGCGTTCGGCGGCATGACGGCGACGACCTGGGTGCAGATCATCAAGGCGGTGATGCTGCTCGGCGGCGCCACCTTCATGGCGTTCGCGGTGCTGGCGCAGTACGGCTTCTCTCCCGAAGCCCTGTTCAAGGCGGCGACGGAGATTCATCCGAAGGCCGGCGCCATCATGGGTCCCGGCGGTCTCGTCAGCGATCCCTGGTCGGCGATCTCGCTCGGCCTCGCGCTGATGTTCGGCACCGCTGGTCTGCCGCACATCCTGATGCGCTTCTTCACGGTGTCGGACGCCAAGGAAGCCCGCAAGTCGGTGTTCTATGCCACCGGCTTCATCGGCTACTTCTACATCCTCACCTTCATCATCGGCTTCGGCGCCATCACGCTGCTGATGAACGACCCGTCGTACTACAAGGTCGCTGCGGGCGCGACCGGCTACGACAAGATCAAGGACATCCTCGGCGGTACCAACATGGCCGCCGTGCATCTCTCCAAGGCCGTGGGCGGCTCGCTGTTCCTCGGCTTCATCTCGGCCGTTGCCTTCGCCACCATTCTCGCCGTCGTCGCCGGCCTGACGCTGGCGGGTGCCTCTGCCGTCTCGCACGACCTCTACGCCTCGGTCATCGCCAAGGGTAAGGTCAGCGAGTCGAAGGAAGTTGCGCTGTCGAAGATCGCGTCTGTCGTCATCGGCATCGTCGCCGTGGCACTCGGCTATCTGTTCGAGAAGCAGAACGTCGCCTTCATGGTGGGCCTCGCCTTCTCGGTGGCGGCGTCGATCAACTTCCCCGTGTTGCTCATGTCGATGTTCTACAAGGACATGACCACGCGCGGCGCAGTGATCGGTGGCCTTATCGGCCTCGTCCTGTCGGTGACGCTGGTCATTCTGTCGAAGACGGTCTGGGAAGACGTGATCGGCATGCCGAAGGGTTCGGCGCCGTTCCCGCTGACCAACCCGGCGCTGGTCTCCATGACCGCAGCGTTCCTCGGCATCTATATCTTCTCCAAGCTCGACACCAGCGAGCAGGGCAAGAAGGATCGTGCCGGATACGATGCGCAGATGGTCCGCTCGGAAACCGGCATCGGTATCGCCAAGGCGTCGGCACATTGACATGACCGAGGTCAACGTGCAGGCCGGGTGACATGACCTAGACTGCATGAAACAAGCGGCCGGGCGGCAACTCGATCGGAGTGCTGCCCGGCCGTTCTGCTATCAGGCTCAGCGCGAACCTGACACGAAGCCCCTATCGCGCGACATACCAGGGCACGCACATGCAGGCATTCGACACCCAGAACCCGCCGTTCGACCGCCTCACGCAGAAAGAGGCTGCTGATCTCAGAGCGGCCGTCGACATCGGCTACTACGCACCCGGCGAAACCATCCTCGCCCTCGGTCAGCCGGCGACCCACCTGCACATCGTGCTCAAGGGCAGCGTCGAAGCGCGCGATGGCGAGACGGTCGATGCCGTGCTCGGTGCCAAGGAGAGTTTCGACGCGCGCGCCGTCGTCCACGGCACGTCGGGCGAAGACTACATCGCCGCAGAGGAGACGCTCTGCTATCTCGTGCCGAAGGATACGGTGCTCGATCTCATCAAGCGCAACACAGGCTTCGCCGCCTACTTCTACGAGGAGCTGTCGCGCAAGCTCAGCGACTATTCGCGCCGGCAGGAGACCGAAGGCGTCGAGCAGGTATTGCGTGCCCGCGTCCGCGAAGCGCGTCTGCAGCCGGCCGTGTGGATCGATGCCGGCAAGACCGTAAAGGACGCCGGCGAGACGATGGCGGCGGAGAACAACAATGCCCTGTTCGTGCGCGACGGCGCGCGCGTCGGCGTCATCACCGGCATGAACCTCTCGAAGGCCGTCGTCCTGCAGGGGAAGGCCCTCGACGCCAGGGTGCGCGAGGTCTGCAGCTTCGACGTCATCGCCGTCGACGCGGACGACTTCATCTTCGAAGCGCTCATCAAGATGACGCGCTTCAAGAAGCGCCGTCTCGCCGTCACCTCCGAGGGCGAGTATATCGGCATGCTCGAAGACATCGGCATCCTCGGCCTCGTCGCCGGCAACTCGCAGCTCATTCCCGGCCGCATCGATCGCGCCCACACCATAGAGCAACTCGAAGAGCCCGCGCGCGACATCCAGAACCAGGTTGAACGACTGGAACGTCAGGGCGTCAAGATCGACGTCATCACCGAGATCACGTCGGACCTCAACCGCGGCCTGTTCGCCAAGCTGTTCGAGCTGATCGCGCCGCCCTCGATCCGCAAGGCCGGCTGCCTGATGGTGATGGGCTCGGAAGGCCGCGGCGAGCAGACCGTGCGCACCGATCAGGACAACGGCCTGCTGCTCGCGGAGGCCGTTCCGGAAGCGGAGCTCGCGCAGTTCCGCCGCGACTTCAACGGGGCGCTCGAGAAGTTCGGGTTCCCGCCGTGCCCCGGCAACGTGATGGTTTCCAATCCGCAGTGGTCGCAGCCGGTCGACGAGTTCGTGCGGCAGGTGCGTGGCTGGATCCTGACGCCGGACGAGAACAGCGCCATGAACCTCGGCATCTTCTTCGATGCGGTGACTGTCGCCGGACGCGACGATCTGCTGGTGCGCGCCAAAGGTGAGGTCGTCACCATGATGCGCGGCGAGACCGGATACCTCGCCCGCTTCGCCCGCGCCATCGATCTGTTCGAGGACGCCAGCGCCGGCATGTTGACGACGCTGATGGCGAGCGTCGGCGCGGCATCCGACGCCATTCACCTCAAGAAGTCGGGAATCTTCCCGATCGTGCACGGTGTCCGCACCATGGCCATCGAGCAGGGCCTGCTCGAGCCGTCGACCGCGAAGCGCATCGCTGCACTCGGCCGCAAGGGCATCCTCAGCGAGGAGCTCACGCGCGATCTGACCAGCGCGCTCACGTATCTCATGGAGACGCGTCTGCGGACGCAGCTCAAGGCGATGAAGACGGGACGCAGCGAGGAGGAGGCGATCGTGCGCCTCAGCGAACTGTCGACGCGCGACCGCGACCTGCTGCGCGACACGCTCAAGGTGGTGAAGCGCTTCCGCGAGATCGTGCGCAACCGCTACCACCTCAACATGTTCTGAGCGGGACGAGCGACGCACATGCCGAACTTCTTCACGCGCACCATCGACCGGCTCGTCATCTCAGACCCGAGCTTTCGCTTCCTGTTCCATCGCCAGGACACCGACGAGGCCATCTCCATCGATTGCGAGACAACCGGTTTCGATCCGTGGGTCGACGACATCGTCTCGGTTGCCGCCATCCCGATCGTCGGCAAGCGTATCCTGACCAGCGAAGCCTATCGCGCGGTGATCCGCCCCAACGCCGACCTGCGCGCCGAATCGATCAAGGTGCACCAGCTGCGAAGGCAGGATGTCGAGCACGGACGCGAGATGGCTGACGTGCTGCCCGAGCTGCTGCGCTTCATCGGCAACCGGCCGCTGGTCGGCTACTGGATCGACTTCGACGTGCGCATGCTCAACAAGCACGTACTGAAAATGCTCAACGTGCGGTTGCCCAACGACCAGATCGACGTCTGCACCCTCTACCACGAGCGCAAATACGGCAACGCGCCGCCGGGGACCCAGATCGACCTGCGCTACGCCGCCATCATGGACGATCTGAAGCTGCCGCCTCTCGTTGGGCACGACCCGTTCAACGACGCGCTCGGAGCCGCTGAAATGTTCGTCATCCTGCGCGAAATGAAGGCGCGCGGCGAGCGCATCAAGCGCATCCGGGACGCCGACGACGTCGTCGACGTCATGACCGGCTGAACCGGTCGCGGCCTGCGCACGAATTCGAGGGCACGTAAGCCGCGTGGCCTTTGCGCAGCCATGCGTGACGAACCATCTGCTGTTCTGAGCAGCAGGGTTCCACGTCGCACCGTCATTCGGCAGTATGGCCGCCAGATGCGACGGCGAGCCAGGGACGATGCAGCAAACTCCACGCCTACCCGACCCCGACACGATCGACCTGAAGCGCACCTACGACGCCATCGTCGTCGGCTCGGGTGCGGCTGGCGGCATGGCGGCGCACGTGCTGACGGCGAAGGGCCTCGACGTGCTGCTGCTGGAGGCCGGCAAGCAGGTCGACACCTCCGAGACTCTGAAGAGCATGGAGTGGCCCTACGAGCATCCGCGCCACGGCAAGCTCGGTCCGGAGACCTACGTCCTCGACGAAGGCGACTACGGCAAGTACCAGCCGCCCTATGGCCGCCACTTCGGCCGCTACACCAACGTCGTCAACTGGCAGCAGCTCGGCGAAGGCCCGGACTACACCAAGGATTTCTTCGTCAACGAAAAGGAACACCCCTACACCGGCACGCAGTTTTCCTGGGTGCGTGCGCGAACACTCGGCGGCAAGACCAACGTCTGGGGCCGCCTGGCACTGCGTATGTCCGACTTCGACTTCAAGGCGGCGAGCCGCGACGGTTACGGCGACGACTGGCCGATCAACTATGCCGACGTCGCGCCGTATTACGACAAGGTGGATCGCTATCTCGGTATTTCCGGCGTCGTCGAGAACCTGCCGTGGCTGCCGGATTCGATCTATCAGCGCCCGATGCGCCTCAACTAGCCGGAAGTCGCGCTGCGCGACAAACTCACCGGCACAGGCAAGGTGCTGACCCCGTTCCGTCTCGGCGTCACCACCGACGGTCTTTCGCACAATCCGTATCGTCATCGCTGCATGGGCCGAGGTTCCTGCCAGCGCCGCGTTGGCGGCTGCGACATTCACGCGGCGTTCGACAGCCCGACCGGCCTCATCTATCCGGCCCTCGGCGCCGGCAAGCTCACCGTGCGCACGAACTCGACCGTCTTTGAGGTCGAGATCGATACCGCAACCGGGAAGGCCAAGGGCGTCGCCTTCATGGACAGCGTGTCGAAGAAGGTGCTCGGCGCACGCGCCAAAGTCGTCGTGCTCGGCGCCTCGACTCTCGAATCGACGCGCATCCTGCTCAACTCGCGCTCGCGTCAGCATCCGAACGGCCTCGGCAATTCGTCCGGGCACCTCGGCCACAATCTCGCCGAGCACGTCATGGGGCCGCGCGTCGAGGGCATCTACAAACCGCGCGTCGGCGGCGAGCGGCGCAACGAGGATGGCCGCCCCGGCGGCTTCTACATTCCTCGTTTCCAGAATCTCGACACGGCTTCTAAGTCGAAGAAATTCATTCGCGGCTACGGCCTCGAAGGCGCGGGCGGGCAGGAGCTGTTCCCGGAGCAGGCGATCCTGATGCCGGGCTATGGCGCCGACTACAAGAAGAAGGTGCGCGATCACGCGGGCGCCTTCGTCTACATGTACGGCCTCGGCGAAGTGCTGCCGCGCTACGAGAACGAGGTGTCGCTCGATCGCAAGGTCAAGGACGCCTACGGCATCCCGGTGCTGCGCTTTTCCTACCGCCACGGCGACAACGAGAAGGCCATGTGCGCCGACATGACGGACAACATGCAGCAGATCTTCAGCGACTGCGGGCTCGAGATCACCAAGGTCAGCGGCAATCGTCTCACCGAGGGCTCCTCGGTGCACGAGGTCGGTACGGCGCGCATGGGCAACGACAGCAAGACCAGCGTGCTGAACAGCTTCTGCCAATCGCACGACGTCAAGAACCTGTTCGTAGTCGACGGCTCGTGCTTCGTCTCTGCCGGCAACCAGAACCCGACATGGACCATCCTGGCGCTGGCCTGGCGCGCCTGCGACTATCTCAGCGAGTCGCTCGGCAAGGGGGAGCTCTGATGCGACGCATGAACCGCGCTTCGGCTCCGCGCCGCGCTACCGGCGCCGACGGCATCAATCGCCGCTACGTCCTCACCAGCATCGCCGCGGCGGCTTCGCTGCTCGGCCCGGCACGCGCGCTGGCCGAAGCGGCGCAGGCTGCCAACACCGCTCCGACGGCGCTGCGCTTCTTTTCGAAGGCCGAGTTCTCATTGCTCGACGTGATCGCCGAAATGCTGATCCCCGCCGATGCGCAGTCTGGTGGCGCCAGGGCAGCCGGTGTCGCCCGCATTCTCGACGAGCGCATCGCGGAAAGCCGCGATCCCGCGTGGCGGCAGAGCTGGCACGACGATCTCGCCGAGATCGATCGGCTGTCGCGCAAGATGTTCGGACGGGTGTTCGTCGGCACGAGCGAGGCACAGCGTCACGAGCTGATGCGGTTGATTTCGAAGAACGAGGCGAAGCCGAGCCAGCCCGGCGAGTATGCGTTCGGCACCTTCAAGTGGTCGATCGCCGACGTCTACTACCGCACGCGTATCGGCATCCACGACGAGCTGCAGTATCAGGGCAACGTCATGCAGGACGAGTTTTCCGGCACCGACGTATCGAAGCCGCGCTGACCATGTCCGATATCCACCACGCATCACCGTTCTTGCTCCGCGTGCTCATACTGATGGCAACGCTGATCGTCGCCGCGTCCTCGGTGGCGCATGCGGACAGCGCCGCGCGCACGTTGCTGCACACTGCGAAGACCTGGGGCTATCAGCTTCAGAACGTCACCGCCGCAGCGTTGGCGAAGCACGATTTCGACGTCCTCGTCGTCGATGCCGGAGACGGCGCCGGTGCGTGGGGACTGTCGAAGCGCGAGGTTGCGCGCCTGCAGCGCAAGCGCGACGGCACGCGGCGGCTCGTGCTCGCCTACATGAATATCGGCGAGGCCGAGGATTATCGCTACTACTGGAGGCCCGGCTGGGCGAAGCAGCCGCCCGACTGGATGGGCTCCGCCAACTGCCGCTGGAAGGGCGATCATCGCGTTCGACACTGGGCGCCGCAGTGGCAGGCGATCCTGTTCGGCTCGCCGCATTCGTATCTCGGCCGTCTCCTCGACCTCGGTTACGACGGCGTCTATCTCGATCGCGTCGACATCTACACGCATTGGCAATCCGCGCGGACGACGGCGTTCGCCGAAATGGTCGATCTCGTCGCCCGTTTGTCACAATGGGCGAAGGCGAGGCGTGCCGGGTTCCTGGTGCTGCCGCAGAACGGCGAAGCCCTGCTCGAAAACGATCGCTATCTCGCAGCGATCGACGGCCTCGGCAAGGAAGACATGCTCTACGGCGATAACGGCAACGATGTCGCCAACGATCCCGCGCGCGTCGAACGTGCCGAGCGTCACATCGCCCGCGCGCGCGCTGCCGGCCTGCCGGTGTTCGCGATCGAGTATGCACGCGCGCACGCCAACATCGAGCAAGCGCGAACCCGGCTTGCCGCGCTCGGCTACGTCGCCTACTTCGGCCCCCGCTCTCTGGCTTACATCGGTCAGGACGGTCCGGTGCATCCGGAGGATGGCGATACCGAGTCGGTCGCGGCAACCACGACTCCAGATCAGGCCTGCGAATAGCTTGCAGGCGGTCGGCTGCTTCTGATACGCGGTCTTCATGGCCGAGGATCGTGACCAGCCGAGCGAACTCCCGACGAGCGAGCGCATCGCCAGCGTCCGCTCGCAGCTCAGGCAATTGCGCGAACGGCTCGAGGAGTTGCAGCGCCTTGCGCCACAGCCGCCACCACCGCTCCCACCGCCCGCACCATCACCGCCGCCGCATGAGACGACGACCGGCGGGCCCGCGCTTCCCTCACATGACAGCAGACGGACGGGAACGGCACAAGACGAGCACCATCCGATGACGACATCTATCGCGAATTCCACGGTCGCGGTTTTGGAGGCCGGCACGACCGCAATCGTTGCCCTTCCGGCCGCCGCCACCGTGGTGACCGCCGTGATGCCGACACCCTGGTCGCCCGCGCGGCGGGCACGCAACGGCTTTCAGCTCGCGCTCAATCTCGCGCAGCGGCCCGGCTTCTGTTGTTGCTGTCTCTGCCTTGGCCCACGCGATGCGAAGCGCGCCAGGCGCATTTTCGCGCTGGTCCGTGCCATCAAGCGCGCCCAGAGGGCCGATCGCCGCCGCCGCTGAACATCACACCGTCAGCCGAACGCGCCGAAGTGGTGGCTGATGCCGGTGCCGATCTCGCGGATCAGCTCGTAAGCCCGCTCCATCGGAACAAGGATTTCGGTCTCCAGTCGGCCGTAGTCGTCGATACCGTGCGGCCGGTACGTCGCAGTCTCGTCGTAGGTGGTCTTGTCGCTGCCCGACGAGACACGGAACGGGAACGCTTCACGCATGAACGCGACGACGTCCGGTACGTCGAGTGACAGGGCCAGGTTCAGGATCTGGCTGTGGCTCGTGTCGTTCTGCTGCGCGAAGCGCGGCAACTGCGCCGCCAGAATGAACACGCGCATGATGACCGCTCGGCGGGCGTGGCCAGGTTGCTGAAGAACTCCACGTCCTGGCCCAGGTATTT
>CALFEM010000325.1 GCA_937950105.1 uncultured Alphaproteobacteria bacterium
CATACGAGGTGCCTAAGTGACTGGAGTTCAGACGTGTGCTCTTCCGATCTCGATCAAGGTGCCGCGTCCCGAGGATTGCTAGACAAGGGCACCGCGAGAGAGCCCGCACGAGGAGGGAACATGGCCATCAAGGATCTGCTGGTTGCCTACGACGGCAACGAAGCCTCGCAGCGCGCGCTCGCATTCGCCGTGCAGATGAGCCGCAAGTACGGCGCGGCCGTCACCGGGCTCTCGGTTTCGAAGCCCGAGCCGTTCGAGAGCCACCTGCGCCGCTGGATTCCCGACAACGTCAAGGAGAGCATGGTCGCCGCGCGCCTCGACGCCATGAAGTCGATCGAGGAAAAGTTCCGCGAGCAGCTCGGCGCCCTGTCGTTTTCGGGTGAGTCCGAATGGATCGTCGAGGAAGGCGCGCCCGACCTGACGCTGGCCCGCTCGGTGCGCTTCTTCGACATGCTGCTGATCGGCCAGTTCATCACGGCGTTCTCGACCGAGCACCGGACCGTCGATCCGCACGAGCTGCTGCAGCGCGCGGGCAAGCCGATCATCATCGTGCCGCGTGACTATGAAGTGCGCCCGTTCAAGGAAGAGGCGGCGGTCGCCTGGGACGGCAGCCGCAACGCGGCGCGCGCGCTGACCGACGCCATGCAGATCCTCGAGACCAAGAAGAAGCTCTACATCCTGAGCGGCAAGACCGAAAAGAAGCACGGCCGCGATCTCGGCGAGCTGCCGGGGCTCGACCTGACGCAGCATCTGCGCCGTCACGGCGTCGCTGCCGAATTGATCACGCTGGAGCCGTCGTCACACGGTGTCGGCGCCGCCATCCTCGAGGCCTGCGACCAGCTGCAGCCGGACGTGCTGGTGATGGGTGCCTACGGCCGCGCCAAGTTCGGTTCGCAGTTGTTCGGCGGCGTCACCCGCCACATCCTGCAGCACCATAAGCTGCCGGTGCTGGTGTCGAACTGAGGCAAGAACCCGCGCGTCGGCGCACCGGGTGTTCCAGGCTGGCGGCGCTGCCACGGCTCCGGGCGTGACCTGGATGCGAACTCAACCCAAGGCGGCCGTCGCGCCATGCCGATCGATACGACAGAGCAGGCCGGCGAACGCCGCGAGATGATCGCGGCGCTGCAGGCAGCCGCCACCAGACTGCCGTCCGGCTTGCGGGCGGCGGTCGAGTATCCGGGCGTGCTCGACGCGATGGCAAACGTCCCGCGCGAAGCTTTCGTGCCGGAGGAGAGGCGCGACCTCGCCTACCGGCCGACGGCGCTCGACATCGGCCATGGGCAGACCATCTCGCAGCCGTTGATCGTCGCCGTGATGACCGGGCTGCTGCGGCCGGCCCCCGATCACAAGGTACTCGAGATCGGCACCGGCTCAGGCTATCAGGCGGCGGTGCTGGCGCGGCTGGTCGCAGATGTCTACTCGATCGAGGTGGTCGCCGCACTTTCCGGGCACGCCGCCGACGTCCTGGACCGCCTCGGCAGCAGCAACGTGCACCTCAGGGTCGGGGACGGGCGCGGGGGCTGGCCGGAGGCGGCGCCATTCGACGGCATCATCGTCACCGCCGCAGCCGCCGGGGATGTGCCCCCGCCACTGCTCGCCCAACTGAAACCTGGCGGAAGGCTGGTCGCGCCGGTCGGGGGCAAGAGCCAGAACCTGATGCTCGCGGAAAAGGATGCCTCGGGCGCCGTGGTGGTCCATTCCATGCTGCCGGTGCGCTTCGTTCCCCTGATTTGACGGCACGGGGCCGGTTTTCTGATCCAGATCAATCACTCCGCGCGCGAATGACGCAGTTGCGATTGGCACGGGCAACGCTCGCCGGCGTTGCAATTGTTGCGGCTGGTTGCACGTCGCGTGACACAAGAAAATTCTATTACATTCAGCATCTTGACGACCGGCGCGTGGGGCCGGGAGTGTTGCGCGTTGCAGGCTCGTGACTTGTCGCTTCCGGGCAAAACCATTGAATATCAATGAATGCGAATGTTGGCATGCGCCTTGCGAATTAGAAGGGCATCGGCACGCCGCCGGTTCGATAGCGGTGATGCAGATCTGGGAAGGAAACAACCGGCGCGAGGCGCCAGTAAGGGAGTGCGACGATGATGAAGGCAATCAAGATTTCTGCGCTTGCTGCGGCTCTTGCGATCGGTGCGGCTGCGATGCCGACCAGCGCCAGCGCTTGGGGCTGGGGCGGTCCGTGGAACGACGGCGGCTGGGGCAACGGCAATGGCTGGGGCAACGGCAATGCTTCGGGCAACTTCGGCATGAACTTCGGCGGCAACATGTCGGGCAACGGCAATGGCTTCGGCAACGGCTGGGGCAACAACGGCTGGGGCGGCCCGTGGGGCGGCTACCCGGGCTACGGCTACGCTCCGTATGGCTACGGCGCTCCCTACGCCTACGCTCCGGCGCCCTACGGCTACGCCCCCTACGGCGCACCGGTCGCTCCGCCGGCTCCGGCCGCTCAGGCCCAGGCTCCGGCTGCTCCGGCCCGCTGAACTACGCTTCGCTTGCAGGAGGGTGCCGGCTGACCTCCGGCTCGGTACCCGATAGCCTCGACGCCCGCCCTCACCAGGCGGGCGTTTTTTTGTGCCGGATCGTCGCGTCGATCGAGGCCGTGAATCCGTCTCGCCGACAAATCCTCACGCGCGCTGCACGAAGCTGTCGACGACACGCTTCGAACCGGCCTTGTCGAAGTCGATCGAGAGCTTGTTGCCGTCGACGTCGGTGATGCGGCCATAGCCGAACTTCTGGTGGAACACGCGCTCGCCGACCGCGTACCGCGCCGGGCTCGACGACGAGGCGATCAACTCGCCTTCGATAGTGACCGGCTGACGCGGCGCCGAGCGGGCATCGTATCGGGCGGGCTTGGCCGAGCGGCCGGCCTGTGCGTCGTCGGCGGTGTTGCGCTGGGCGCGCTTCCAGCCGGGCGTGTCGTAGTTGCCGGGCGCGCGGCCACCGGTTTCGTCGGAGCGACCACCGCCGCCGCTACCGATGCCGCGGTCGAAGCGGCTGGCCCCGAACGGGTTGCCATACGAGTGGCCGAAATTCTGGTAGGCGCCGCCGAACGGGCTCTTCGCCTCGACCACGTCGACATTGGCCTCGGGCAGTTCGTCGACGAAGCGAGACGGGATCGCCGACTGGTAGAGCCCGCGGTTGCGGCGGTTCTGCGCGAACGACACCTTGGCGAGCTTCTTCGCCCGCGTGATGCCGACGTAGGCGAGGCGGCGTTCCTCCTCGAGGCCGGCTTCGCCGCTCTCGTCGAGCGAGCGCTGGTGCGGGAACAACCCTTCTTCCCAGCCCGGCAGGAACACGGTGTCGAACTCGAGCCCCTTGGCGGCGTGCAGCGTCATCAGGCTGACGCGTTCGCCGTCGTCGCCCTGCTCGGTATCCATGACCAGACTGACGTGTTCGAGGAAGCCCTCGAGGGTGTCGAACTGGTCCATGAAGCGGACGAGTTCCTTGAGGTTTTCGAGCCGTGATTGCGCCTGCGGGCCCTTGTCCGCCTGCCACATGGCCGTGTAGCCGGACTCGTCGAGGATGCGTTCGGCGAGTTCGGTGTGGCGCATGTCGGCAATGTTCGAGCGCCAGCGCGCAAACTGCTGGATCAGGTCGGCGAGTGCGCGCCGCGCCTTGCCGCCGAGTTCCTCGGTCTCGACGATTTCCATCGCCGCCTGGAACAGCGGCACGCCGCGCGCCCGCGCCAGCTCGCGCACCGCCTTCAGCGAGGTATCGCCGAAGCCGCGCTTCGGCACGTTGACGATGCGCTCGAACTTGAGGTCGTTGGACGGATTGAGCGTCACGTCGAGATAGGCGATGGCGTCCTTGATTTCCTGCCGCTCGTAGAAGCGCGGGCCACCGATGACGCGATACGGCAGGCCGAGCGTGACGAAGCGGTCTTCGATCGAGCGCATCTGGAACGAGGCGCGCACCAGCACGGCGATCTCGTTCAGCCCGTGCTTCTGGCGCTGCAGCTGCTCGATGTCCTCGCCGATGATGCGGGCTTCTTCCTCGTCGTCCCAGACGCCCGTCACGGTGACCTTGTCGCCCGACGAACCATCGGTGAACAGCGTCTTGCCGAGCCGTCCGCGGTTCTTCGCGATGAGCCCCGATGCGGCGGCGAGGATGTGGCTGGTCGAGCGGTAGTTGCGTTCGAGGCGGATGACGGTGGCGCCCGGAAAGTCCTGCTCGAAGCGCAAAATGTTGTCGACCTCCGCCCCGCGCCAGCCATAGATCGACTGGTCGTCGTCGCCGACGCAGCAGATGTTGGGCGAGCCTTGCGCCAGCAGGCGCAGCCACAGGTACTGGGCGACGTTGGTGTCCTGGTACTCGTCGACCAGGATGAAGCGGAAGCGGCGCTGGTAGTCGGCGAGTACGTCCTTGTGCTCGGTGAAGAGCCGCAGGCACTCGAGCAGCAGGTCGCCGAAGTCGCAGGCGTTGAGTTCCTTCAGCCGCGCCTGATAGGCGGCGTAGAGATCGCGCCCCTTGCCGCCGCCGAAGCCGTAGCCCTCGCCGTGCGGTACCTTCTCGGGCGTCAGGCCGCGGTTCTTCCAGCCGTCGATGAGGCCGGCGAGCTGGCGCGCAGGCCAGCGGTCCTTGTCGAGGTTCGCGGCCTCGATCACCTGCTTCATCAGCCGCAACTGATCGTCGGTGTCGAGGATGGTGAAGCCGCTTTTCAGCCCGACCAGTTCGGCATGGCGGCGCAGGATCTTGACGCCGATGGAGTGGAACGTGCCGAGCCACGGCATGCCCTCGACGGCGCCGCCGACCAGCTTGCCGATGCGCTCCTTCATCTCGCGCGCGGCCTTGTTGGTGAAGGTGACGGCGAGAACCTGGCTCGGCCAGGCGCGGCCCGAGGCGAGGATGTGGGCGATGCGCGTCGTCAGCACACGCGTCTTGCCGGTGCCGGCTCCGGCCAGCACGAGCACGGGGCCGTCGAGTGCCTCGACGGCGGCGCGCTGCTCCGGGTTCAGGCCCTCGAGATAGGGCGGTCCGGCGGCCGGGCGGCCAGCGGCACGCATGGCACGTTCCGAGATCGACAGCCGCTGCGGTTCGCCCTCGGGCACCGGATCGTGCGCGGGATCATGGCGGGGCGGAGGTGGAGGCGGCAGACCGGGCGACGAGAACGGCAGCCGGCCGTGCGGGCCGCCCGGCGCCTCAGACGTGCCAGCGGGGGAGGCAAGTGCGGCGTCTTCTTTCGCACGCGAGCGCGCACCGCCGCGACCGCCGCCCGCGGGGCGCGCCGGCGCTTCCGGCAGGTCGAACGGCAGGTCCTCGAACAGCGGGTTCGCGCCGCCCTCCGTGTTCCCGCTTCGTTTGCGATTCATGGCCATCCGTCGGGACTATACCACCGCGGCGCTGGCCGGAAGGGCCGGCGGGCCACGCTCCACAAATGGGTGGCCGCGAGAAAAAATCAAAAAAGCGCGTTAAGTATCACGGGGAACTGAGCGAATGCCGGTTCGGGCCTACAACTGGGGTCATCAGATGAAACGAGGCCAGACGGCCTCACCGACCAGCCCGCCAGCCCGAGCCCAGGAGCCGCCGCCATGACCAAGACCTTCGCCAAGACCGCGCTTTCCGCCCTCGTCGCCGCCGTCGCCCTCGCCGCCCAGACCTCGGGTGCGGCCGCCATCTCCAACAGCGTCAAGTTCGCCTGCATGGCCGACTATTTCTCCTACTGCTCGCAGCACAGCCCGGAAGGCTCCGGTGTCCGCCAGTGCATGCGCGCCAACGGCCTGAAGCTGTCCAACCGCTGCGTCAACGCGCTGGTCGCCGCCGGCGAA
>CALFEM010000326.1 GCA_937950105.1 uncultured Alphaproteobacteria bacterium
ACGGGACACGCGACACGTGACCATGGTCGTGGTCCGGCAGGTAGACATCGCGAGGCCAGCGCGCAACCCCGTCGCTGGCCGGATCATCGACAGCAGTGGAGCAAGGCCGCATCGTGGCGCTCCGTTGGACCACGCAGGACAGAGCCGAATGCAGCACAGCCCAATAGAAGCGCCGATCGTCGATCTGGAAGGGGTCGGCCTGACGCTGACGAGCCGCGCCGGTCCGGTCGAGATTCTGCGCGACGTCACGTTCAAGGTGCCGCGCGGGCAGTCTGTTGCACTCGTCGGCCCGTCGGGCTCCGGCAAGACCTCGCTGCTGATGATCGTCGCCGGGCTCGAACGCGCCACGCGCGGTAGCGTCAGGGTGGTGGGCGAGCCGTTCGACCGGCTCGACGAGGATGGCCTGGCGCTGGTGCGGGGCCGCGAGATCGGCATCGTGTTCCAGTCCTTCCATCTGGTCCCGACCATGACGGCACTGGAGAACGTGGCGCTGCCGCTCGAGTTCGCGGGCGACGCGAACGCTTTCGCCACCGCTCGTGCGCTGCTCGACGAAGTCGGCCTCGGTTCGCGCCTCGACCACTTCCCTCCGCAACTTTCCGGCGGTGAGCAGCAGCGCGTCGCACTCGCTCGCGCGTTGAGCCGCCGCCCCGGCCTGCTGCTCGCTGACGAGCCGACCGGCAATCTCGACGGCCGCACCGGCAAGCAGGTCGTCGATCTGCTGTTCGGGCTGCATCGCCGCCACGGCTCGACGCTGCTGCTCATCACCCACGACGACAGGCTCGCGCGCCACTGCGAGCGTATCGTGCGCATGGCTGACGGGCGCATCGTCGCCGACGAGGCGAACGTGCCGGTGGCCGGGCCGCTCACCGGAGTAGCGGCGCAATGACGGCTCGGTCCCTCGTGTCCGCGAACGACGGCATCGGGTTCGCCTCGGTTCTGCGCATCGCGCTGCGCGAACTGCGCGGCGGTATCCGCGGCTTCTATATCTTCATCGCCTGCGTGGCGCTGGGCGTGATGGTCATTACGACCGTCACCGCGCTGTCGGATGCGCTCACGCACGGTCTCGAGCGCCAGGGCCAGATGATCCTCGGCGGCGACGCCACGCTGGCCCGCACGCATGCCCGCGCCAGCGAGACGGAACGGCAGTGGCTTGGCGCGCGCGGTCGCGTCAGCGAGACCGCGACCATGCGGACCATGGCGCGCTCGCTCGATGGCGAGGAGCAGGCTCTGGTGGAGCTCAAGGCCGTCGACATCGCCTATCCGCTGGTCGGCGCGGTGAAGCTCGCGGGGTCTTCGTCGCTCGCGAGTGCGATCGCCAGCGACAATAACGAGCGCCGCGCCGCCGTCGACCCGGTGATGCTGGAGCGGCTCGGCATCAAGGCTGGAGAGCGGTTTCGTCTCGGCGAGATCGAGGTCGTCGCCGCTGCCGCCATATCTGACGAGCCGGACGGCCTCTCCGACCGCATGACGTTCGGCCCGCGCGTGCTGGTGTCACTGCCGACGCTTGAGGCGACGGGCCTGCTCAAACCCGGCGCGCTGGTGCGCTGGCGCTATTCGCTGCTGCTCGACGCGGCGCAGACCGCAGCCGATGCGCAGGCGTCGAAGGATCGCGCCAACGTCGCCTCGTTCGCGGATGCGGTGAAGCGCGATCTGCCGGAAGCCGGGTTCACGGTGCTCGACAAGCGCGATCCCTCGCCGCGCGTGAGGAAGACGCTCGAACGCCTGCAGCAGTTCCTGACGCTGCTCGGATTGACGGCGCTGCTGGTCGGCGGCGTCGGCGTCGCCAACGCGGTCGAGACGTTCGTCGACCGCCGCCGCAAGGTCATCGCCACCATGAAGAGCCTCGGCGCGCCGGCGCGCGTCGTGTTCCAGATCTTCTTCGTGCAGGTCGCGGTGATGGCGGCGATCGGTGTCGCCATCGGACTGGCTCTCGGGCAGATCGTGCCGTGGCTGCTGCACGCGCGCTTCGCGCATGTGCTGCCGTTCCCGGCCGAGCTGTCGCTTTCGCCGTGGAGCTTCGCCAACGGCGCCATCTATGGACTGATGGTGGCGGCTCTGTTCACGCTGTGGCCGCTTGGTCTGGCGGAACGCATCTCGCCCGCGGAGCTTTTCCGCGACGAGGTCGTCGAGCATCGCGGCTGGCCGCGCCGCAACCTGATGCTGCTGACGGCGGCGATCGCGCTGGCACTCGCGGCCATGGTAATCCTGTCGTCGGATTCGCATCGCATCGCGGCGTGGTTCGTCGCCGGTCTGGTAGTGATCTTCGGCGCCTTCATGGGGCTCGGCCAGCTCGTCACGTGGCTGGCACGGCGCGCTCCGCGCTCGCGCTGGCCGGAACTCGCCATCGCCGTCGGCAACATCGGCGCTCCGGGCGGGCTGACGCGCTCGGTGGTGTTGTCGCTCGGTGCCGGCCTGTCGCTGCTGGTGGCGGTGGCGCTGACGGATTCCTCGCTCGTCAACGAGATGACGACGCGGTTGCCCGAGCGCTCGCCCAACTACTTCGTGCTCGACATTCCGAAAGGCGAGTTCGACGCGGTGACGGCAACCGTCCGTAAGAGCGCCCCGCAAGCGACGATCGACAGCGCGCCGATGCTGCGCGGGCGCCTTGTGAAGCTTGGTGACCGCGCCGTCGAGACGATCAAGGCGCCTCCCGAAGCCGAATGGGTCTTGCGCGGCGACCGGGGACTTTCTTATTCGGCCGGCGTGCCGGTCGGTTCCGAGGTGGTGGCGGGCTCCTGGTGGGACGCCGACCATGCCGGCGAACCGCTGGTGTCGTTCGAGGCGGAACTGGCGAAGCAACTCGGCGTCGGCATCGGCGACACGGTGACCGTGAACGTGCTCGGCCGCAACATCACGGCCCGCATTTCGAATCTGCGCACGGTCAACTGGGAGAGCCTCGCCATCAATTTCGTCCTGGTGTTCTCACCAAACACTCTGGCCGGCGCGCCGCACAACCTGCTGGCGACGGTGACGCTGCCCGACACGACCACCATTGCCGACGAGGCGGGCGTCGCACGCGCGCTCGGCAAGGCGTATCCGACCATCACGGTCATCCGCGTCAAGGACGCCATCGAACAGTTCGGATCGGTTCTGGAAAAGATCATGGCGGCGGTGCGCGTCGCCGGCAGCGTCACGCTGGCGGCGGGTGCCCTGGTGCTGGCCGGTGCCCTCGCCACGGCGCAACGCCGGCGCATCCTCGAGGCCGTGATCCTGAAGGCCCTCGGCGCGACGCGGCGGCGCATCCTCACCGCTCACCTGCTGGAGTACGCGCTGATCGGTGGCGCGACGGCGCTGCTGGCCATCCTGTTCGGGTCGGCCGCCGCCTGGGTCGCGCTGGAAAATGTCATGGATGTCCGTTTCTCTTTCTCGGCCGGGGCGGTCGCGCTGGCCCTGTCGCTGGCGGTCGGGCTGGTCCTGCTATTCGGCGGCCTTGGCACCTGGCAGGTGCTCCGGGCGCGGCCGGTTCCCTACCTCCGCTCGCAGTAGTTTGTTAAGGTTGGCCAGACCCGGAGTACGAATTGTTCTCGCCGCCGTCGGATTTTGGCGCCGGTGCGTCTTGAAGATGTCGGCGAGGCACTTCATATTTCGCTCGTAATCCGGATGAGGAAACCGGCTCGAAAGGGAAAAAGTTCAGATGGCACAATACGATAGGTACCAAGTCGCCGGCACGTCCGCACGCGACGTCTCTCGCGTGGACGAGGGCCTTCGGTCCTATATGCTCGGTGTCTACAACTACATGGCTCTCGGCGTCGCCCTCACGGGTGCGGTCGCGTACGGCCTGTTCAACGCACTGACGACGACGGACCGCGCGCTCGCAGCCGCGCAGCTGAAGAACGGCATCATGCTCACCGAAGCGGGCAAGATGCTCTACACCTCGCCGCTGATGTGGGTGGTGGCGCTGGCGCCGCTGGCGTTCATCTTCCTGATCGGCTTCCGCGCTCACAAGATGAGCGTGCAGAGCGCGCAGCTGACGTTCTGGGCGTTCGCCGCCGTCATGGGCGCGTCGCTGTCGTCGATCTTCCTGCGCTACACCGGCGCCTCCATCACGCAGATGTTCTTCGTGACGGCGGCCGCCTTCGGCGCCCTCTCGCTGTGGGGCTACACGACCAAGAAGGACCTGACGGGCTGGGGCTCGTTCCTGTTCATGGGCGTGGTCGGCATCATCATCGCCGCGCTGGTCAACATCTTCCTGCAGTCGAGCGCCCTGCAGTTCGCCATCTCGTCGATCGGCGTGCTGGTGTTCGCGGGCCTTACGGCCTACGACACGCAGCGCATCAAGGACGAGTACTACATGGTCGCGGGTGACGCGGTCGCTGCCGGCAAGGCCGCCATCTTCGGCGCGCTGAGCCTGTACCTCGACTTCGTCAACATGTTCACTTCGCTGCTGTCGCTGTTCGGCAACCGCGAGTAACGCGAGCACTAGCTACGTCACCGGCAGGGCCCCGTCGCAAGGCGGGGCCCTTGTCTTTTCGGAAAGGCGGGAGAGATGATGAGAGTGCGAGCGGCAACCGCAGCCGATCTCGGGCAGATCACGGCGATCTATCGCCAGAACGTCGAGACGAGTGCCGCCAGCTTCGAGATCGAGCCGCCCAACGCCGGCGAGATGGAGCGGCGCTGGCGCGCGGTGACGGCAGCGCGCTGTCCGTATTTGGTGGCGGAGGTTGATGACACGGTTGCCGGCTTCGCCTATGCGCGCCCGTTTCACGAACGCGCGGCGTTCGCGTGGACGGTCGAGAACTCGGTGTATGTGGCGCCGGGGCACGCACGGCGCGGCATCGGCCGTGCGCTGCTCGCCGAGCTGATCGAGCAGGCCGCAACGGCTGGCTTCCGGCAGATGATCGCTCTCATATCGAGCGACGCCGAGGCAGCTTCGGTGCCGTTGCATACAGCGCTCGGCTTCACGGTCGCGGGGCGTCTCCACGGCGTCGGCTTCAAGCAGGGCCGCTGGCACGACATCGTGCACATGCAGCGATCGCTCGGGGCGGGATCCGACACGGTACCCCACGAGGCGGACGGCTGAATCGGCCTCCGGCGGCGGTCTCAGCGATCGACGAGGCGTGGCTTGTCCAGCACGGCGAGCACGCGCGCGAGGTCGGCGCCGCGCTTCAGGATCACGCCCCCGGTGGCCACGACGGCATAGGCGCCCTGTTTGCGCGCGAGCTTCGGCGTTTTGACGACGCGATAGAGCGGGCTTTCCGAGGTGCGGCGGAAGATCGAAAAGCACGCGGTGTCGCGGCCGATGTCGATGGCGTAATCGCGCCACTCGCCGGCAGCGACCATGCGCCCGTAGAGCCTGAGAATGAGGCTCAGTTCCTGGCGGTTGAATGCGGTGAGCGGGGCGTGGCTATCGGCTGGAGCCGGCCCGCTGCTGCTGCGTGCTGCGCCGCGTCCTGTGCTACCGGACGGGCGGAATTCGATTATCGGATCGGATTCGCTCAAGCGCGCCTCCCTGTCACGATGCCGAAATGATCGCGCGGATGCCTGCCTGAATCAAGACCTTGCTGCGGTTGGTCGCGGCGGCGGCGGATCGGTCTATGTCTTCGGCGAAACTGATTTCGCCACTTGCAGGCACAACTTCATCAAGATGCCCAGGAGTTGCGCATCAATGCGTGTGTCGTTGCCTTCGGCCCGATCCGGCGCGTGCCCGAGACTGGTTCAGTGTCAGTCGGTGCTGCGCCACGCGGATCGGGCCATTTCTTTGCCCTCGGTGTAGAGAAGAACCTCAGCGCAGAAGGGAACCAGCGCCGATCTCGACAGAATTCGCCATAACATCGTC